>JAAWIL010000010.1 GCA_022796315.1 Oscillibacter sp.
CCTTGCCATCCGTCAGGATGCCTGCGGATTTTTGCCTTGCAGGGCAAAAAATCCACTCGCCAATCCATACACGTCGAGATATTAAACAGGCTCTAAGCAAATAAACGCACAAAAGAGACGGCTTGCCGGACAGGGCGCCGTCTCTTTTTCCAAAGGGAATGGTGATGGAATCCATCTTCCATCATGGCTCCGGCATCTGACTACGGAAAAGGAGTGTTTTCTTTGAAGCAGCCAATTTTCACCGGCTCCGGCGTGGCCATCGTCACGCCCTTTACAAAGGAAGAAGTCAATCTCAAGACCTTTGGACGCTTTTTGGACTTCCAGCTGGAACAGGGGACCGACGCCGTCATTGTCTGCGGCACTACCGGGGAGGCCAGCACCATGTCCTACCAGGAGCGGATGCAGACCATCTCCTTCTGTGTGGAGCACGTGAACGGCCGGGTGCCGGTGATCGCCGGAAGCGGCTCCAACTCCACGGAGGCGTCTCTGACGCTCTCCAAGGACGCGGAGCGGGCCGGCTGCGACGGGCTCTTGCTGGTGACGCCCTACTACAATAAGGCCAGCCAGCCGGGACTGATCCGCCACTACACCCGGATTGCCGACGCGGTCAAGCTTCCCATCATTCTCTACAACGTCCCCTCCCGCACCGGTGTGAACATCGCGCCGGAGACCTACGCGGCGCTGGCCCGGCACCCCAATATCCATGGCGTCAAGGAGGCCGGCGGAAACCTCAGCGCCATTCAGCGGACCCGGAACCTCTGTCCGGAGGACTTTTTCATCTGGTCCGGCAACGACGATGAGACGGTGCCCATTTGTGCTCTGGGGGGCGTGGGGGTGATCTCTGTGGCGGCGAACGTGCTCCCCGCCCAAATGCACGCCATGGTACAGCTGTGCCTGCAAAACGATTTCGCTGCCGCCGGAAAACTCCAGCTCCAGCTGAAGGATCTCTGTGACACCCTCTTTTGTGAGGTCAACCCCATTCCGGTGAAAGCGGCGCTGCAGCTGATGGGGTGGGACGTCGGCGAGCCCCGGCTCCCCCTGTGCCCGCCCGACCCGGCACAGCTGGAACGGATTCAAAAGACCCTGGTTCAATATCAGCTCCTGTAAAAAGGGACGCCGCGCCATCAGCATCAGGCGCGGCGTCTTTTCTCATACACTCTGACTCTCTTCCCGCCGGGCGGCAATGTACTCGTCGTAGGTACACATCCGGTCCGTAAGGGCTCCGTCGGAGAATTCCATGATCCGGTTGGCGATGGTCTGGACGAACTCGTGGTCGTGGCTGGAAAACAGCACCACGCCCTTGAACTCAATGAGCCCGTTGTTCACCGCCGTGATGGACTCCAGGTCCAGATGGTTGGTGGGCTGGTCCAACACCAGCACATTAGACCCAAACAGCATCATCCGAGACAGCATACACCGCACCTTCTCTCCGCCGGAGAGAACCTTGACGGGCTTAAACACGTCGTCGCCGGAGAAGAGCATCCGCCCCAGGAAGGAGCGCTTGAAGGACTCCGTATTGGCCTCTGCCGTGTTGGGGGTATACTGCCCCAGCCACTCCACCAGATTCAGATCGCAGCCGTTGAAGAAGGCGGAGTTGTCCAGGGGGAAGTAGCTGGTGGTGATTGTGGTGCCCCACTTGAAGGTGCCCTCGTCGGGCTCCATCTCCTCCATGAGGATTTTGAAGAGGGTGGTCTTGGCGATCTCGTCCTCCCCCACAAAGGCAATCTTGTCTCCGCGGTTCACCCGGAAGCTGACGTTGTCCAACACCTTCCGGCCGTCCACGGTCTTGCTGATCCCCTCCACGGCCAGGATCTCCTTGCCCGGCTCCCGGTCCATCTGGAAACCCACAAAGGGATACCGGCGGGAGGAGGCGGGCATCTCCTCCACGGTCAGCTTGTCCAGGAGCTTCCGGCGGGCCGTGGCCTGCTTGGACTTGGATTTGTTGGCGGAGAAGCGGGAGATGAACTCCTGGAGCTCCTTGATCTTCTCCTCCTTCTTCTTGTTCTGATCCCGGATCATCCGCTGCATCAGCTGGCTGGAGGCATACCAAAACTCGTAGTTGCCCACGTACATCTTGATCTGACCATAGTCCACATCCACAATGCTGGTGCAGACGGTGTTCAGGAAGTGCCGGTCATGGCTCACCACCAGCACCAAGCTCTCGCACTCCATCAGAAAGTCCTCCAGCCACTCAATGGCCTGGATGTCCAGATGGTTGGTGGGCTCGTCCAGGAGGATGATGTCCGGTTTTCCAAAGAGGGCCTGGGCCAGCAGGACCTTGACCTTCTCCTTGGCGGTGAGAGAAGACATCTCGCTGTACAAAATGTCATTGGAGAGGCCCAGCCCCTGAATCAGACGGCTGACGTCGCTCTCGGCCTCCCAGCCGCCCATCTCGGCGAACTCCGCCTCCAGCTCGCTTGCCCGGACACCGTCCTCGTCGGAGAAATCCTCCTTCTCATAGAGGGCGTCCTTCTCCTTCATCACATCATAGAGGTGCTGATTGCCCAGAATCACCGTATCCAGAACCGTGTACTGGTCGTACTGGAAATGGTCCTGCTTCAGAACGGACATCCGGTCCTCCTTGGAGATGACCACCTCTCCGGTGGTGGGCTCCAGTTCGCCGGAGAGAATCCGCAGGAAGGTGGTCTTCCCTGCGCCATTGGCGCCGATGATCCCGTAGCAGTTGCCGGGGACAAATTTCAGATCCACGTGCTTGAAGAGGGTCTGGCCGCTGAAATTCAAACTGACATCATTAACTGTAATCATGGTGTTCCTTTTCCTTATTTGAGATAAGCCCGGTGGAAGACCTTCTTCCCCTTCTTGATCACGATTCCATCGCCCTGGAAGTCCGCCCGGTCAAAGGCCGCGGCGATATCCTCCACCTTCTGCCCGTTTACGATGACGCCGCCCTGCTGAATCAGCCGCCGGGCTTCCCCGTTGGAGGCGCAGAGGCCGCAGGCCACCAGCAGGTTCAGCGCGCCGATCTTCCCGCCGTCGAACTTGCCCTCATCCAGCACGGTGGTGGGCATGTTGCCGGCATCCCCGCCGGTGGAGAACAGCGCGCGGGCGGCGGCCTGGGCTTTGTCCGCCTCCTCTTTGCCATGGACCATATTGGTCAGCTCCCATGCCAGAATCTCCTTGGCCTGGTTGAGCTGGGCGTCCTTCCAATGGTCCATTTCGTCGATCTGCTCCAGCGGCAGGAAGGTGAGCCAGCGGACACATTTCATCACGTCCGCGTCTCCCACGTTGCGCCAGTACTGGTAAAAATCATAGGGACTGGTCTTGTTCGGGTCCAGCCACACGGCGTTTCCGGCGGTCTTGCCCATCTTATTGCCCTGGGAGTCCGTGAGCAGGTTGATGGTCATGCAGTGGGAGTCCTTGCCCAGCTTCCGGCGGATGAGCTCTGTGCCGCCCAGCATATTGCTCCACTGGTCGTTGCCGCCGCACTGGAGATTGCATCCCACCATCTGGAACATGTGGTAGAAATCGTAGGACTGCATAATCATATAGTTGAACTCCAGAAAACTGAGTCCCCGCTCCATGCGCTGCTTGTAGCAGTCCGCCCGGAGCATATTGTTTACAGAGAAGCAGGCTCCGACCTCCCGCAGCAGGTCCACATAGTTGAGGCTCAGCAGCCAATCGGCGTTATTGAGCATCATGGCCTTGCCGGGGCCCTCACCAAAATCAATGAATCGCTCCATCTGGCGCTTAAAACACTCGGCGTTGTGATCAATGTCCTCCCGGGTGAGCATCTTCCGCATATCCGTGCGGCCGGAGGGGTCGCCGATGGTGGTAGTGCCGCCGCCAATGAGGGCGATGGGCTTGTTTCCGGCCATCTGGAGGCGCTTCATCAGGGTAAGGGTCACAAAGTGTCCGGCTGTCAGGCTGTCGGCCGTGCAGTCGTACCCGATATAAAAGGTGGCCTTTCCGTTGTTGATGAGGTCCTTGATCTCGTCCTCGCTGGTCACCTGGGCAATCAGCCCGCGGGCTTGCAGTTCTTCATAACAGGTCATGTGGATTGTTCTCCTTCGATTAAAATTCGCCCTCCGTCCCGGGCCGGGACAGAGGGCGAAACAAGTTTCGCGGTACCACCTCTGGTTCGCCGCCTCCTCACAGAACCGGCCTCGTGGAGTGCCAACACACCCCTGCGCGGTAACGGGCGCACCCGGAGCACGCCTACTGGGCCTTGGGGAAAAGACCGTTGGGGTGCCGGCTCCGAGGGGTATTCTCCGTCCGGCCCTCTCCCCTTTCCAGCAAAACAGGGGCTCTCTGCGCAGGACTCAGGCGGATACTCTTCCTCTTCATTGCCGCATATAGGGGATATTTTACCCGATTATGGCAGCGTTGTCAACTGGTTTCTTTGATCTTTTCCGCTTTTCAAACACATTCAAATTACCACATCTGATATCAAGCACCTTGGTTCCCTGCTTGCGCGGATGAGGGTACTTGATCCGCCAGTGCATTTTACAGTTTGAAACGAAACACGGAAAATGGAATGAGAACCACAGGAAAACGGCTGACGTGTTTATCAGCCGTTTTGTCGTTTTGTTATGGAGACGCCGTTTGCCGCGTTTGCACGGCAACTTTTGTTTTTTTCGCGCCTTGCGAGGCACGACCGGAGGCGCCGCCCCTGGACTCTTTTGAAAAAGGCCGGCGAAAACTTTTATCTGCCTTTACAGGCTGCGCCGGTAGGTCTCCGCCTCATCCAGCAGCTCGCCGGCACTTTCCAGCAGGGCCTCTGTCACCTTACTGCCGCCGGTGATTCGGGCCAGCTCCGCCTTCCGGCGCTCCCGGTCCAGCTGAACCACCTCTGTATAGGTCCTGCCCTTTCGCTCCCCCTTCTCCACAGAGAAATGGGTATCTGCCATAGCCGCCAGCTGGGGCAGATGGGTGACGCACAGCACCTGCTTGCGGCGGCTCACCTGCGCCAGCTTCTCCGCCACCTTCTGGGCGGCGCGGCCGGACACGCCGGTGTCCACCTCGTCAAAGACCAGTGTCCCAATGGCCTCCTGCTCCGCCAGCACGTTTTTCAGCGCCAGCATGATGCGGGCCAGCTCGCCGCCGGAGGCAATCTTGGCGATGGGCCGCAGATCCTCTCCCACGTTGGCGGACATCAGAAAACGGATGGCGTCGCAGCCGTCGGCGGCAGGCTCCTTCTCGGAAATGTCAATCACAAACCGGATCTTCCGCATATCCAGCTCCTGCAATTCCTTCTGAATCCGCTGCTCCAATGATTTCGCCGCCGTCTTGCGGGCCTTGGTCAGTGCGCTTCCGGCTGTATGGACGGCCTTCTCCGCCTTTTGCAGCTTCCGCTCCAGCAGGATCAGGGTGTCTCCGGCCGTCTCGATGGCGTCCAGTTCACCCTGGCACTTCTCCAGATACGCCAGCATGTCCTCCACGCTGGGGCCATATTTCTTCTTCAGGCGGTACAGCTGATCCGCCCGGCTCTCCAAGGCATCCAGCTCTGCGGGAGAGAAGTCAAATCCCGCCCGCCGCTCTCGGACAATCTCGGCAAGGTCAAACACTTCACAGCGCACTGCTTCCAATCGTTTGTACAGTTCCTCCAGATCGTCCTCCAGTGTGCGGATGCTGAAAACCGCCGTCTCGGCCTCTCGCAGGCAGCTGAGAGCGCCGCCGCCTTCCTCGTCGCCGCTCAGGGCAAAATCCGCCCCGGAGAGCGCGGCGAGATACTTCTCCCCGTTCCGTAGCAGCGCCCGGCGTCCCTCCAGCTCCTCCTCCTCGCCGGGGACCAGCTCCGCCCGCTCCAGCTCGTCGATCTGGAAGCGGAGGCTGTCCATCCGCCGGGCCTTCTCCGCCTCGTCCATCTGGAGCGTGCGGATCTGGGACCGCAGGTCTGTCATGGTCTCATATTCCCTCTGGTAGGCGGCCAGAGCCTCTCCGGTCCGGCCAAAGCGGTCCAGATAGCTCCCATGCTGCTCCTCATCCAAAAGCTGCTGGCCGTCATGCTGGCCGTGGATATTCAAAAGCTCTCCGCCGATGCTCCGCAGCTGGGCCACGGTGATGGGCCGCCCGTTCACCCGGCAGGCGTTCTTGCCGTCCCCGGAGATCTCCCGCTGCAGCAGCAGGTTTCCGTCCTCGTCCGGCGTGATGCTGTTGGCTGCCAGGCCCGGCAGGTCTGCGGACACTCCGGAGAACACCGCGCTGACAAAGGCCCGGTCCGCGCCGGTGCGGATCAGCTCCCGGGAGGTCCGGCCTCCCAGAACTGCCCCCATGGCGTCGATGACGATGGACTTACCGGCGCCGGTCTCGCCGGTGAGGGCGTTGAAGCCGGCATGGAACTGGATGTCCGCCTCCTCAATAACGGCGATATTTTCAATATGGAGAAGCTCCAGCATTCCAGTCCCTCCTTTACAGCATGGCTTTGATCTCTTCGCAGAACGCCGCGGCGGAGTCCGTGTCCTTCATCAGCAAAAAGGCGGTGTCGTCCCCCGCCAGGGAGCCCACCATGTAGGTGATCTCCATGTTGTCCAGCGCGGCCGCCGCCGCATTGGCCAGGCCCGGCATGGTCTTGAGCACCACGATATTCTGGGCATAGTCAATGCTGGTGATGCTCTCCCGGAAGATGGTCCGCAGCTTCTCCGCGAAGTTCAGCTTCGTCCGGTTGCCGGAGACGGCATACTTGTACACCCCCAGACCCGCCGGTTCCTTGATGAGGTGCATTTGCTTGATATCCCGGGAGATGGTGGCCTGGGTGCTGTTGATTCCCCGCTCCTGCAAGCGGGCCAGGAGCTGCTCCTGGGTCTCAATGTTTTCCTGGGAAATGATCTCCAGAATCATGGCCTGCCGGTCATTTTTCATCATGGAACCCTCCTGGAAGCATTTTCTGGGCAAAGATCTCACAAAAGCTCTTCTCTGTCAGCCGGACCAGCCGGATTCCATACTTGCTTTTCCGGATCAGCACCTTGTCGTCTGCCCGCAGGGCAAAGGCACGGCTCTCATCCACAAAGAGGTACACCGGCTTGCGGCCGTTCCGCTCCAGCTCCACGGTCAGCGCGTGCTCCGGCGAGAGCACATAGGAGGAAAAACGCATATTGTGGATGCAGATGGGTGTCACCACGATCACCTGGGCCCCGGGCTCCACCACCGGACCGCCTGCCGACAGGGAGTAGGCCGTGGACCCGGTGGGCGTGGACAAAATCACGCCGTCCCCGGCGATATCCGCCAGATGGCGGCCGTCCGAGGAAATTTTCAGATGGATTACGTGGGAGATGGGGCCCTCCCGGATCACGGCGTCATTGAGTCCCAGATTGGTGTAAACCTGGTGGCCGTCCCGCATTACAGCGACATCCAGCATCATGCGCTGTTCGACCTCAAAAGACCAGCTCTTCAGCCGCCGCAGGGTCTCCAGCTCCCCCACCTCCAGATCGGTGATGAAGCCCAGCCCTCCCATGTTTACCCCCAGCACCGGCACCTTGTTCAGCGCCGCCAGCTTGGCCAGGTGCAGAATTGTGCCGTCGCCGCCGAAGGTAATCATCAGGTCTGCTGTTTTCAGCTCCTGGGGCAGGGGCCGGACGTCATAGTCCCCAAAGGCTCCGTCCCGCTGGTCCTTGAAGGGGGGGCATACCACGGTCTGGAAGCCGCACTCCCGCAGGATCTTCTCCGCAGTCATGGTGGATCGCATTCCATGGTCCCGGCTGGGGTTGGGACATAGGACAATCTTTTTTCCGCTCACGCGCCGCTCTCCTCTCTGTGTTCCCGTAGCGCCTGGTGGGACTCCTCCACCAGCGCTTTCAGGTCAAACGCGCCGTCCTGTCCCGCGCCCTTTTCCAGATAGCCCAGGTACTCAATGTTCCCCTCAGGGCCCCGAATGGGCGAATAGGTCAGGCCCAGCACGGTAAACGATGCCTCCCGGGCGTGCTCCAAAAAGTGCTCCAGCACCTCCAAATGCACTGCCGGGTCCCGGACAACGCCCTTTTTGCCCACCTTCTCCCGGCCGGCCTCAAACTGGGGCTTCACCAGGCAGGCCGCATGGCCTCCCGGTTTCAAAATCCCATGAACCGCAGGCAGAATCAGCCGCAGGGAGATAAAGCTGACGTCAATCGAGGCAAAGTCCAGCGGCTCCGGGATCTGCTCTTGGGTCAGATAGCGGGCGTTCGTCCGCTCCAGGCAGATCACCCGGGGATCGCTCCGCAGCTTCCAGGCCAGCTGGCCATAGCCCACATCCACGGCGTAGACCTTTGCCGCGCCGTTTTGCAGCATACAGTCTGTAAACCCGCCGGTGGAGGCGCCGATATCGCCGCAGATGGTTCTCTCCAGAGAAATGGGGAAGGCCGCCATGGCCTTTTCCAGCTTCAATCCGCCGCGGCTCACATAGGCCAGGGGCGCGCCCCGGATCTCGATGGCCGCCTCCTGGGGAACCGCCATGCCGGGCTTGTCCATCCGGCGGCCCTCCACAAACACCTGTCCGCTCATAATGGAGGCCTGGGCCCGCTGGCGGCTCTCCGCCAGACCGCGCTCCACCAGCAGCAGATCCAGCCGCGTTTTATTTGCCATGTTTGACCGCCTCCCGTACTGCCTCCGCCACACCGGCGGCATCCAGGCCAAATCTTCGGTTCAGCTCCGCCACGCTGCCCTCCGGTGCGAAGGTCTTCCCCAGGTTCTTCAAGATGAGACGGCAGGGTGTCCGGCCCCGCTCTGCCAGAATCGCCGCGACACGCTGTCCCACACAGCCGGCGCCGAAGCAATCCTCCAGCACCAGCAGCGGCTTTTCCGGGGAGACCGCCGCTTCCAGCGTCGTACCATCCAGCGGGGAAATCTGGTTCAGCTTCAGAACCTCCGCCTGAATCCCCTCCCGCTCCAGAAGCTCTGCGGCCTCCAGCAGCTGGTTGATGAGAATTCCATAGCCCAGGAGCGTCACGTCCCCGCCCTCCCGTTGGCAGACGAGGCTCCGGGAGGAGGTGTCGCCTTGAAAAACGCCCTCTCCGCCCCTGGGATAGCGCACCGCCACAGGGCCCTCCGCCTGAAACAGCGCCTGGCGCAGCATGGAGCGCAGCTCCGCGAAGCTGGAGGGGCACAGCACCGTAAACCCAGGAATCTCCGAGAGATAGAGGGCGTCGAAGCAGCCATGATGCGTCTCTCCGTCGGCGCCTACCAAGCCCGCCCGGTCCACAGCCAGCACAACGTGGAGCCTCTCCAGCGACACATCATGGATCAGCTGGTCATAGCCCCGCTGCAAAAAGGTGGAGTACACGGCAAAGACCGGCAGCATCCCCTGGGCGGCCAGGCCGGCGGCCATGGAGACCCCATGTCCCTCGGCGATGGCCACATCAAAAAAGCGCTCCGGAAAGGACTTGGCAAACGCCGACAGCCCCGTGCCGTCCGTCATGGCCGCCGTAACGGCGCACACGCGGGGGTCCTCGGCGGCGCAGGAAATCAGCGTCTTGCCCATCTGGTCGGAAAAGTTCTCCGCAGGCTCCTTCTTCAAAAGGCCCGTCTCCGGATCAAAGGGCCCCACCCCATGAAATTTTCCGGGGTCCTTCTCCGCAAAGGAGAAGCCCCTCCCCTTCACCGTGTGAACATGGACCACCACGGGGCTGTTGAGCTCCCTGGCCCACTGGAGCATGTCGCACAGGCGGGGCAGATCGTGTCCGTCAATGGGCCCCAGGTATGTGAAACCCATATCCTCAAAGAGGGTGCTTCCAGGGAAGAAGGCCTTTTTCAGAGTCGTTTTGATCCGGTGATTGAACCGGTACAGGACATTTCTGGCCGGCCGCTTCCCAAAGAGCCCCCGATACCATTTTTTGAAATGGTAGTACGCCGGCTTGCTCCGCAGACGGCTCAGATGAGAGGTAATCGCCCCCACATTGGGTGCGATGGACATCCCGTTGTCATTCAAAATCACAACCAGCGGTTCCCCGGAAGCCCCGGCGTTGTTGAGGCCCTCATAGGCCAGTCCTCCGGTAAGAGCTCCGTCTCCAATCAGCGCCAACACATTGTAATCCTTGCCCTGTAAAGTTCTTGCCCTTGCCATCCCAAGAGCCACTGAAACCGAGTTGGAGGCATGCCCGGCAATGAAGGCGTCGTGGACGCTCTCATGGGGTTTGGGGAAGCCGGAGAGGCCCTCAAACTTCCGCAGGGTGGAAAACAGCTCCTGCCGGCCGGTCAGGGCCTTGTGGACGTAGCACTGATGGCCTACATCGAACACCAGCCGGTCGCTGGCGGTGTCAAAGACCCGGTGGATGGCCACCGTCAGCTCCACCGCGCCCAGATTGGAGGCCAGATGCCCTCCGGTTTGAGAGACGTTCCTCAGCAAAAACGCCCGCAGCTCCTGACAAAGCTGAGGCAGCTGGGCTGCGGGCAGCTCCTTGACGTCTGCAGGCGATTGAATATGTTCCAGAATCATAGGGTCATGCCTCCTCAGCGGTGGAACAGGTGCAAAAAACGGCCAGCCCAGTAGATGACCCGCGTACTCTGCTGCATGGCAAAGGGCTTGGCCAGCGCTTTGCCGCCGATGGTCAGCCCGGAGACCAGAGCGGTAACACCCACGGAAAACAGGACAGTCCGCAGATGAAAGGCCTGCTGGAGCTGCACCACGATCACCGCGCCCGTAGCGCCGGAGACAATGCCGCAGATATCTCCCACCACATCATTGCAGATACTGGAGACACGGCTGGCGTTGCGCAGCAGCATCAGCGCCTCCTTGGCCCCCTTTTCCCGGTGGGCGGCCATGGAGTGAAAGGGCTTCGGGTCTGCCGCCGCCGCCGCCACGCCAATGATATCAAACAGGATGCCCAGCAGAATGAACGCCAGCAGGATCAAAATGGCTACAACAAGACCGGCGCCGTCCAGCATGGTCTCCGACACCAGGCTCAGTACGCCGGACAGGACCACCGCGATTCCGAAAACCGTCAGTGCCCACTGATAGGGGGCTCTGGCCCCCTCTTTCTTTTTCTTTTTACTCAAACAAGGACCTCCGTGATCGGGTCAAACGTGTCGTTTTATCTCATTGCTGACCGGCGGCGGCAGAAAAGGTAAATCTTACGGCTTAGGTACGGGCTGGATTTCCCCACAGCGCACCTCTCGTTGCCGATGGAGGCGGTTCCCCGTTCGGCGCTGCGGCGCATCGTCGCCGGTTTGCGCGGCCCGACTGCCACTTAGTCCGCACTGCAATCCCTTCTCTGCCCTGGAAGGACAGCCTAGGTGTTTTCCACCACAGTCCCTCCGCTTCTTTAGCCTCTTTTGCAGAACGGGTTTCAGGAGGCGATCGCCGCATTGCTCTGGCCAGAGCGCCGCCGCGTAGTTCCTCCATTCACCCGCCCCACGCAAGGCAGGCTACAGCTGCACACAGCGTTACGGCCCAAAGGCCGATGCACCGCATTACAGGTTCACAATCTGTTTCGTACGCGAGCCGAAAATACCACTACGGGAGTACGTTCACGCACAAGAACAGGTCTCCACGGAAGCAGGGTCGGGTTGATCATGCCATTGCTCATCGCCCTGAATCCGCAAGCGCAGACGCGCTTCCCCCCAGTACCCACCCAAAACTGGGCGTATCAAGCAAGCACCAGAGGTTTCATCGATGTGCCCTTCAGAGGATTTTTAGGCCCTCCCTTGGAAACGGCGGATCTGACTAGAATACTGCGCCGCCGGTCAGTGAGAAACAGTATAACACACCCGGCATCAATATACAATATATTCCGTATATATTATCTGTGAATTTTTTGAAAAGACAGCGAAGAGGAGGCCATTGGCCTCCTCTGGATTCAGGTCCTTCTCTGCGCCAGGCTGTCCGCCAGCTGACGCAAAAAGGCGGGATCTCCCTGCCAGACCCCCCGTTCCAGGGCGGCCTTGGCCTGTTCTGTATATTGCAGGACCCGGCGCCCGCACTCCTCCAGACCCAGCAGCGTCACATAGGTGACCTTGCCGTTGGCGGCGTCGGAGCCGATGGGCTTGCCGAAGTCAGCGGCGCTGCCCTCCACGTCCAGCATATCGTCCCGGATCTGAAAGGCCAGCCCCAGATGGGTCGCGTACTCCTGGGCCGCCTCCATGCAGGCCGCGTCCACCTCCCTGCAGCCCAGAGAGGCCGCCACGCCCATCTTGCAGGCCGCCCGCAGCAGCGCCCCGGTCTTCTTATCGTTGATCTCCGTCAGCTCCTCCAAGGTGCGGGGCTGGCCGTCTCCCAGGGTGTCCCAGTACTGGCCGCCGCACATGCCCCCCACTCCCGCGGCCTCCGCCAGAATCTCCGCCGCCAGGCCCTTGGCCATCTGCCCGCCGTGCCGCCAGGTTCCCGCGGCGGACAGCACCGTATGAAACGCCGCCGCCTGAAGGGCGTCCCCCGCCAGGGTGGCTACGCACTCGCCATATAGCTTGTGGTTGGTGGGCTTTCCGCGCCGCAAATCGTCGTTGTCCATGCAGGGCAGGTCGTCATGGATCAGGGAGTAGGTGTGCAGCATCTCTATGCCGCAGCCGAAGTCCAGCGCCTCCTCCGGGGTCCCTCCCGCCGCCTGACAGAACTTCATGGTCAAAATGGGCCGGATGCGCTTGCCGCCGGCCAGGAGGCTGTACCGCATCGCCTCCTCCAGTCCCCCGCCGGGAAAAAACGACGTCAGCCGGTCCTCCACCATCCGGCGGGCCAGCTCCATCTCTTTGGTAAACTCCATTCAGTCCTCCTTATCCGCGAAGGGAAGCTCCACCGGCGCCCCGTCGGGGCCCTTCATCAGCTTCACCACCTGCTGTTCCGCCTGATCCAGCTGCTTGGAACAGTTCCCAATCAGCTTGGTTCCCTCCTCAAACAGGGCCAGAGACTCCGCCAGAGGCGCGTCTCCCTTCTCCAAGGCCGCCACAATGGCCTCCAGCCGCTGGAGCTGCTGCTCAAACGTCATCGCCTTTCCGCTCATGATTTCCTCCTCGTCCGATACGGGGCTTCCACCGTGCAGGTGAAGCCGCCCTCTCCTAAAGTAACCGAGACCGAATCCCCGGGCTTCACGTCCCGGTAGCTCTTCAAGATCTCCCCCGTTCCGCTCTGGGCCATGGCATAGCCCCGGCCCAGGACCTTCAGCGGGCTCATGGCGTCCATGGCCGCCGCCAGGGCGGAGAACCTCTGCCGCCGCCGGGCCAGATCCCCGCCGGCCAGATCCCCCAGCCGCTGCTGGAGATGGAGCAGCTCCATGCGCCGGTCCTGTACGTAGGCCAGCTGGTCGCTCAGGACCCGGCTGTCCGCCAGCGCCTCCAGTCTCCGGCGCAAGGTCTCCAGCTTCTGGGACTCCCCTTGGATCAGCCGCTCCGCCGCCCCCCGGAGCGCCCGGCGCAGCTCCGTCTGGTCCGGCACCGCGATCTCCGCCGCGTTGGAGGGCGTAGAGGCCCGGGCATCCGCCACAAAGTCGGCAATGGTCACATCCGGCTCATGGCCCACCGCGGAGATCACCGGTGTCTCGCACTCGTAAATGGCCCGCGCCACCTGCTCGTCGTTGAAGGCCCACAGGTCCTCCATGGACCCGCCTCCCCGGCCGGTAATCAGGACATCCCCGATCTTCCACTTGTCCGCGTACCGAATGGCCCCGGCAATCTCCGGCGGGGCCTCCGCCCCCTGGACCCGCACCGGCAGCAGAATCACCTTGGCCAGGGGATACCGCCGCCGCAGGATGCGGATCATGTCATGAACCGCCGCGCCGGCGGAGGAGGTAACAATGGCGATCCTCTCCGGGCAGGCCGGCAGGGGCTTTTTGTGGGCCGGGTCAAAAAGTCCCTCGGCATGGAGCTTCGCCTTGAGTTGCTCAAAGGCCACCGCCAGATCCCCCACTCCCTCCGGGGTCAGGGCGTCGCAGTAGAGCTGATAGGCGCCGTCTCTGGGAAAGACGGAGATCCGGCCCTGGGCAATGACCTTCATGCCGTTCTCCGGCCGGAACCGCAGATGGGAGGCCGATCCCCGGAACATGACGCACCGCAGGGCCCCCTCCGGGTCCTTCAGGCTGAAGTAGTGGTGTCCGGAGGGATACATCTTATAGTTAGACAGCTCTCCCCGCACCAGGATCTTCTGGAGCATCGGCTCATCGTCCAGGAGGAGCTTCACCAGCTGGTTGGCCTCGGAGACACTGAAAATATGCTGCTCCATGTGCCTACCTCTCTTCTGTGCGGCCCGCAAGGTAGTCCATAGTTACCCCAAAGTGGTCTGCCAGAGCCCAAAAATTATCAAAACCGGGCTTTTGCTTCCCTGCCTCGAACCGCTGATATTGCCGGTCTGTAATCCCAATCGCCTCAGCTACTTGAACTTGTGTCTCTTTTCGCTCTTTGCGCAGTTCTTTCATTCGCTCATGTACTTTCATACAAACTCCTATTGACACGACCCTTTGATTGTGATACGATAAAACACGACCCAAACGTTGAATTTTAGGAAGGTGTTCAAAATGTCCGACTACATGCTCTGGCTCTACGCCAACTTCATCCGGCCCCAGATGGACGAGATCCTGGAGGGTGACTACACCGTCCATTTCCAGTCCGTGTGGGACAGCCTGTCCCCCGATCTCCTTCCCTCCTGGGACAAATGCGGGGAATTCCTCTCCATCCATGCCTTTTTACTGGGGCTCGCCACCGGCGCGGGGCTGGCCCAGGCTACACAAACCACTTCTCCACCCGCTTGGACACAGCCGTAATGGCCGGCCCCAGGCAGAAGCCGGTGAACAGCGTCGTCAGGCCCACGGTGGACCCCAGGCAGAAACCAATGGACAGCACAGAGACATCCCACAGTACCCGCACCACCCGGGGGCTCAGCCGCTTGACACGGGCGACAATCACCTGGGGGACACCGTCGTAGGGTGCCACACCCAGATCCACAATGATATAAAAGGAGGCGGAGATCAGGAACACTACCATGCTGACGGCAAACACGCCCAGCCGGGCGGCCATGGAGAGCCCCGCCTCCGGCAGGAGCGGACCGACCAGGTACACGCAGAAGTCCGCGATGTACCCCACACCCAGCATATTGGCCACTGTCCCGATCCCGATCTTGCTCAGGTCAAAGCGGACCACAATCAGTGCCAGCAGCAGGTTGAAAATCACCTGGCAGGTGCCGAAGGAGATCCCCGTGTGGGCGGAGACGCCCAGGGTGAAGGTGGAACAGGGGTCCGTGCCAAAGCCCACAATGCGAAACATCCCGATGCTGACGCCAATCAGGACGATGCCGGCGGTCAGCGCCAGCAGCCTGCGGCCCATGCGGGGGCGCAGGAAATTCTTTTTCAAGGTCTCTTGATTCATATGGACGCTCTTCTTTCTCACTCGTAAAGGTATCTGGGGCCTGTTCTCAAAATGGGGAACAGGCTTTCAAACAGGCGTATGCCGTGAAAGCAGAGCGGGAAACGGTTTTGACCGCGTCCCGCTCTGCTCTTTTTATTCGCTGATCTCCTGCCGGACAAAGCTTCCCAAAATTCCGTTGATGAATTTCACTGTCTCCGGCGTCTCGTACTTCTTGGCGATCTCCACCGCCTCATTGACAGCGGCGCCGTTGGGAATCTCCGGCATGTACAGCACCTCGTACATGGCCACCCGCATCAGGGCGGAGGCCACCAGGGGGATTCTGGCAAAGCTCCAGCCCTTGGCGTACTTGGCAATGTAGCCGTCCAGCTCCGCCGCGTGCCCGTCCACGCCCTGCACCAGCCGGCGGATGTAGTCCGCCTGTTTGGCGTTGGGCGCCTCCTCATAGACGGGGTCCTCTTCCGCCAGGGCGGAGAAGGCCTCCGCCGTCAGCCGCTGGTCCAGCAGGTCGTTTACGGATTGATCGGTGAAGCTCAGCTCATAGGACAGATGAACGGCAATCTCCCGCGCAGTCTTTCGCAGCATATCTCTCTCTTCTCCCTCAGGCCAGCGTCACGCCGCCCACGTGGATATTGACCGCCTCCACCGGGCAGCCGGTCATGGCCTCCACCGCAGAGCTGACCGCCTTCTGAGCGTTCTCCGCCACCTCAGGGATGGCCGTACCGTACTGAACGGTCACATAGAGATCCAGCACCAGCGCCGCGCCGGTCATGTCGATCCGCACGCCCCGGGTACCCTTCTGGGCGTTCTTCTTGCTGCTCATCAGGTCCGCCACACTGCCGCCCAGGTTGGTCATCATGCCGGAGATGCCTTCCACCTCCCGGACCGCCCCCACCGCGATGGCGGCCAGAACCTCCTCCGAGATGTTGATGCTTCCGTTCTCCTCCGGCAGCGTCATGTATTCCTTATTATCGGCCATGCTTTGACTCTCCTTATCTCATTCGTCCTTTGTAAACGCGCTGTTGACTCTTGAAATCACAGCACAGTCGCCAGGTTCCGCTTTTCGGTTATTGTATCACGCCGCCAGGAAAAATACAACAGCTAATTTGCGGCCATGATCTTGATTCCGCTGGCGGGCAGTCCGGTTTCCGACAGGGCGATGTCCTTGATCTTGGCCACATCCTCGGCGGTCAGCTCCCCGGTGTCTGTGGACACCACCACGCTGATGCTGTCCTCCCCCAGGAAGGCCACGCAGTCGGCGTAGCCCTTGGCGGTGACCAGGTTCTCAATCTGGGCCTCCTTCAGGGTGTAGGACGCCAGGACCTGGATGCTCTCGCTGGCCTCGTTGGCGACGCTCTGATCGGCCCCCTCCTGCTCCGCCGCGTCCTGGAGCAGGGAGATGGCGCTGTCCCGGGCCTGCTGCCGGGTCAGCCGGGCGGAGGCGAAGTAATCCGACCCTGTGTAGACCGCCGTCTCATCCGCCGGGGCGTCCTCCCCCTCCTCCGGTCCGGAGACCAGCATAGCCTCCCCCAGGATCTTCGTGCCGGCCTCCTGGGCGTCCTTCACCGCCTCCTCGCCGGAGTACTTCCAGTTCAGGGCCACCGCCGCGCACACCAGCACCGCCATGACGGCTACCACCGTATTTCGCTTCCACCTTGCACTCATGGGCTCTTTCCTCCTCCAAATAATCACTGCCATTTTGCCACCGTGATGCGGTCTGCGGTGAGGCCGGTCAGCGACGACACCGCCTGGGTCACCGCCAGCTGCACCTCCGCCCGGTCGCCGCCCTGACACACCACCAGCGCTCCCCGGTAGGTGGGATACAGCGTCCGCACGATGATGGCCTCGTCTCCCCCGGACCCGGCGTCCGTTAAAACCGCCTCGGAGCGCCTGGAGTAGTCTGAGGGGGCCGCCGTCTCCCCGCTGTAGCGCAGCTCGGTGTTCTGGGCCAGCTGCCGCTCCCCGTCGGACTCCGCCGTCAGCAGCACCCGGACCTGCCCCACGCCGCTCATAGAGCCGAGAATCGTCTCCATCTCCGACTGGAGCTCCCGTACCGCCGCCGTCTCCGAGCCGGAGGACGCCGTCTTCCCGGGAAGGATGCCCTCCCCACTGGGCCACAGCAGCAGCCCGGCGCCGATCAGCGCCACCAGAATCGCGTACTTGTATTTGTCCCATATCTTTTGCACTCCTTCAGTGTTCTTCTTCATGCCAAACCTGCCTCTCCCGTGGAATTCCCAACTCCCCCTCCATGTAAGACGCCAGTTCTTCCGACCATGCGCCGGTGAGCTCCGCCCGGTGCGGCACCGGTATGCCCTCCGGCCCCGCCTCCGTCTGGACCTCCGCCGTGACCGTCAGTCCCAGCGCGTCTGCTTTGTCCGATATATATGCGGCTGTCCGCAGTTCTATGATTGACGCCATCTCCTCTTTTCCGGCGGCAGCCAGCGCCTCCTGCCGTTCCGCGATCTCCCGCTCATAGGTTTCCAGCCGCAGGTCCAGCCGCCGGAGATCCATTCCTATCAGGGGCCGCAGCAGTGTTACCAGCAAGATCAGTCCACCCAGGAAGGAAGCGATCCGCCGCTGATGGCCCTCCGGCACCAGGACCTGCACCACCGACAGCAGCATGGTCACCGTCACCACGGCGGTGAGCCACTCCCGCACCGCCGCCATCATGGCGCCACCGCCGCCACGGAGCTGAGCACCGACACCAGCAGCAGCAACGCGCAGCTGCCGGTCATCCCCAGCACCAGTCCAAACGCGCCCCCCAGACCGTCAATGAGCTTGCACAGCTCCGGCGCTCCCAGGGCCCCGGCCAGAAAGGCCGTCAGCTTGTAGAGCAGGTACTGAATTCCCAGCTGCAAAAAAGGGTAGGCGCAGGCCGCCAGAATCGCCAGCATCCCGAAAATGCCGATGGTGTTTTTCAGCATCCCGGCTCCCGCCAGCACCGTCTCCGACGCCTCCGCGATGATGCCGCCCACCACCGGCACCGCGCCGGAGATGGCCGCCTTGGTCACCTTCAGCGTAGCCGCGTCCGCCGCGCCGGACACCACCCGCACCACGGAGAGGTACAGGGTAAAGAGCAGCAGCGCACTGGTCAGCAGCCAGGTGATGACTTTCTTCAGCCCCTCGGCAATCGCGCTCAGCCGGTTCTCCGGCATACAGCTGGCGGCGGTCAGAGCCCCGATATAGAGGTATACCAGCGGCAGCAGCAGCCCATGGATCAGGTTCAGCAGCAGATCCACAAAGAAGACCGTACACACCTGCTGGAAGGTTGCCGTGGTGACCGCCCCGGAGGCCGCCGTAGCCGCCGCCAGGGTGGGCAGCAGCGCCTTGGAAAACAGGTTCAGCTCCCCAATGGTCTCCGCCCCCAGACCGATGAGGCTGTCCAGGCTTCCCGCCGTCAGCACCGTCACCGACAGGGCCCCCGCCATGGGGAGAAACAGCGCGGCCTTCTCACCCTGGTAAAAGCTCCCCACCGCGCCGCACAGGGCCACCACCAGCAGCACGGAGGCGGCCCCCCGCACCCGCTGGCGAAGAATGGTCCCAAAGCTGCCGTGCATCTCCTCAAGAATCCGGCCCAGCCCGCCGGTGAGCCCCGCCGGGCCGGCGGAGAGCCCGCCGATCTCCAGAATATCCTCCGCCCCGGAGGGCAGCGCGTCCTGCAGCTCCCCCGGGATCTCTGCCGCCCGGGCATCCACCGTCAAAAGCACGGCAAACAGTACCATCAAAATCACTCGTCTCATTTCATCAGCTCCAACAGCATGGACAGCACCGCCCGCAGCAGCGGCAGGGCGGCCAGCAGCGCACAGACGGACCCCGCCGTCTCCACCACCGCCGCCAGAGCGGACTCTCCGGCATCCCGGCAGAGGTCCCCGCCCACCTTCACCACCAGGGAGATGCCCACCGTCTTGTACAGCGGGACCAGCAGCCGCTGAGAGATGCCGCTGCGCTCCCCCAGCTCCGACAGAAAGGTCATCAGCTCCTCAATCGCTCCGGCCAGGGACACCAGCACCACCACCGCCGCCGCCAGGGTCAGCAGCAGGGCCTGCTCCGGGCTCCCCCGCCGCACCACCACCGCCAGCAGCGCCCCCACCAGGCACAGAGCCGTCGCCTGGAACGCCTGCTCCATGGCTAAAACCGGAACAGGGTCTTGATGAGCTCAAAGAGGTCGCTGATCTCCTGCACCAAGATCATCAGCACCACCACCAGACCCGCCAGTGTGGTCATCATAGCCTGCTCTTCCCGCCCCGAACGCACCAGCAGCTGATTCAGCACCGCCACCAGAATCCCAATGGCGGCAATTTTGAAAATCAGATCCACATCCATAACTTGTCCCTCATATCAGTAAAATCACCAGCAGCGCCGCGGCGGAAAAGCACAGCGCCGCCGCCCGCTTGTCCTCCTCCGGCCGCCGCTGTTCCCAGTCCTCCACGCTCTCCTCCAGGCGGCGCACCACCCGGGACAGTTCCTGGCTGAGATGGGCCTCGTCTCCGCGAAAGTCCAGATCCCGCAGGGCCTCCCGGTCTCTGAGAGACAGCGGCAGGTCTCCAATCATGCGGCGCCAGGTCTCCGTCAGTCCCTCGCCGCGCCCCGCCGCCTCCGCCGCCGCCAGAAGCAGCGCCGACACCTCCGTATCGCATCGGGACGCCAGGGACTCCAGCAGCCTCGGAAGGGGCGTCCGGGCCATCCGGATGCCCTCCCCCACCTGCCGCAGGGCCCACAGGAGCTCCGCCAGCATGTCCCGCCGGTGCCGTCTCTCCCGCCGCTGGAAGACCCAGATCATCCCGCCGCCGGAGAGAACCAGGAGCCCCCCCGCCAGCTTCATCATGTCAGCGCCTCCACCCGGTAGGTCCGGCCCTGACCGGTGTGGGAAATATGTACCGCCAAGTGAAAAATCCGTTCCTCCAGCAGGCGGCGGTACAGGGGCTTTTCCCGCAGCTCCCGGACATCGGCGGCGTGGATCGTGGCCAGCAGACGCACCCCGCACCCCGCCGCCTGTTCCGCCGCCTGGAGATCCGCCTGGGCCGTAATCTCGTCTACGGCAATCACCTGGGGGTTCATGGCCCGCAGAACCATGGGGATTCCCAATGCCTTGGGACAGGCGTCCAGCACATCGGTGTGGGGCCCCACGTCCATCTGTGGCTCTCCCCGGTGCATCACCGCCACCTCTCCCCGCTCGTCGATCAACGCCACCCGCCGGGGCCCATAGGGCGAAACCCCCTGGGAGAGCTTCCGCACCAGCTCCCGCAGCAGCGTGGTCTTGCCGCCCCCGGGCGGGGAGAGGATCAACGTACTTTTCAGCTCCCCCTCCTGAAACAGCCGGGGCGCCAGGTCCTCCGCAATTCCCCGGTGCTCCCTGGCGATGCGGATGGCCGCAGAGGAGATCTGCTTCAGGGCCGTATTGCCGCCCTCCTTCATCACCGCCGTGCCGCACAGCCCCACCCGGAAGCCTCCCCGAACGCTGAGATAGCCCTCCCGCATGGTCTCCGCCGCAGCGTAGCGGGAGAACTCCGTGGCGATGTCGCAGAGGGTCTCCAGCTCCTCCGGCTCCACCACCGCCTCCAGCGCCCGCTCGCCCTCCGGCAGCAGAACCGTCATGGGCCGGCCAGCCCGAAGCCGGAATTCCTCTGCTGCCGCCCGCTGTTCCTCCGGCAGCGCCATAGCCAGCCGCCGCAGCCGCAGCGGCAGCACCGCCGCCGCATCTTCATAGCGCAGGATGTTCAAATGACTTTGCAAGGGTGTCTGCCCCCTTTCTTTGGTTGGTTCCATTCTATGATGGCTTGTACCAGAATATTCCAGTCGCCGCATCTTTCTCCCTCGAAGTTTGTCGCTGTGGACGGCAGAAATCCGGGCGGACCGCCGCCCGTTTTCCGAAAACCTTACCACTTCTAAAAAAATAAGGAACCAAGCGCTTCGGAACTGCGTTTCTCTACAGGAAACGCCTGATTCCGAGCCCCTGATTCCTCATTGCGTATTCTCCGCCTACAGAATGATGCAGATCAGTCCGCCGCTGCCCTCGTTGATGATCCGGGTCAGCGTCTCCTGGAGCTTTTTCCGGGCGTCCTCCGGCATCCGTTTCAGCTTCGTCTGGAGGTCGTCGCTGACCAGCTCATGGAAGCTGCGGCCGAAGATATTAGACTGCCAGATCTTGCTGGTGTCCCCCTCAAACTCCTGGAGCAGGTAGTTCACCATGTCCTCGGACTGCTTCTCGTTGCCCACAATGGGCGAGACGGCAGTTTCGATGTCCGCCCGGATCATGTGGAT
Source organism: Oscillibacter sp. (assembly GCA_022796315.1). Taxonomy (GTDB): domain Bacteria; phylum Bacillota; class Clostridia; order Oscillospirales; family Oscillospiraceae; genus Oscillibacter. The sequence continues at coordinate 21,469 of JAAWIL010000010.1, forward strand.
ACTGGGGGCGCTGGCCTTCAGCTTCACGCCATACCGCCCGCCCTGCTTCATGATCTCCGGCTCCTCCAGCGTCAGCTCGTCAATGCCCGGCACCACAATGCCATAGCCCGTCTCCCGCACGTCCCGCAGCGCCCCGGAGACCTTGTCGTACTCCGCCTTCACCGCTGCCAGGCGGGTCAGCAGGCTCATGAGATCCCCGTCGTCTCCCACCTGGAAGCCGGACTGCTCAGACAGCGTCTGGTAGAACAGCTCCCTGGGCAGACGCAGGTCCGCCGCCGCGACGCCGGTGCCCAGGTCGATAGAGGTAATGTTCGCCTCGCTGATGGTCTCGCAGTGCCCCAGGGCCTGGACGACGCCCTCCACCTCCCGGATGTGGCGCAGCTCCGCCGCAGCCTGCCGGATCACCTCATAGAGGCCGCTCTTCAGCGGGTGCTCCGAGGGCAGGGCGTCCACCCAGGGCGGCAGGAACAGATCCAGCTCCTGCATGGGGAACTCGTAGAGAACGCCCTTCAGGATCTCTCCCACGTCCGCCTCCTCCAGCTCCAGGCAGTTCACCGCGACGCAGTTCACCTCGTACCGGGAGGTGATGTCCCGGGCGATGGCCTGGGCCCGCTCTCCCCGGGGGTCCGCGGAGTTCAGCAGGACAATGAAGGGCTTTCCCAGCTCCTGGAGCTCCCGGATCACCCGCTCCTCCGCCTCCAGGTAGTCCTCCCTGGGAATGTCCGCCACGGTGCCGTCGGTGGTGATGACGATGCCGATGGTGGAGTGCTCGGCGATGACCTTCCGGGTGCCGATCTCCGCTGCCTCTGTCATGGGAATCTCATGGTCGTACCAGGGGGTGGTGACCATCCGGGGCGCGTCGTCCTCAAACTGGCCGATGGCTCCCCGAACCATGTAGCCCACGCAGTCAATCAGCCGCACGGAGAAGGCCGCGCCCCCCTCCAGCTGAACCTGGGCCGCCTCCTCCGGGACAAACTTAGGCTCCGCCGTCATAATGGTGCGGCCGGAACCGCTCTGGGGCAGCTCATCCCGGGCGCGCTCCTTGCGGTAGACATTCTCAATATTGGGAATCACCTGGGTCTCCATGAAGCGCTTAATGAAGGTGGACTTACCGGTGCGCACCGGTCCTACTACGCCGATGTAGATATCGCCCGCTGTGCGGGTGGCAATGTTCTGATAGATCGTGGTATTCATAGCATCCCGTCCTTTTTCCGATCTTGCTTCACTCTATGTCCCAGGGATCGAAAGTATGACAGCCCGTCTATTTTTGTAGAATCTGCACAAAAACAGCTTGGCCGCTTCTCCACACTTCATTCCTTTCCGGTCTTTACAGCGGCAATTTAGTATGGTAAACTGCTAACGTATTAAACGGACGGCTTGCCGTACCACTTTGGAGGATGAAACGATGAAAAAGCTCTTGACAATGCTGCTGGCCCTGTCCATGGTCCTGTCCCTGGCCGCCTGCGGCGGAACGACAGACGACGCCCCCGACAGCGGCGAGGGGGACGGCCCCACAGACGCGCAAACGGCGGACAGCGACCTCGCCTATGTCCAGGGAAAGGGTACACTGGTGGTGGGGATGACGGATTTCGCCCCCATGGATTACAAGGAAGAGGGCAGCGACGAGTGGATCGGCTTTGACGCCGACATGGCCAAAGCCTTCGCCGAGTCCCTGGGCGTCACCGTTGAGTTCATTGAGATCAACTGGGACAACAAGGTCTTCGAGCTGGAGGGCAAGGGCATTGACGTGGTGTGGAACGGCATGACCCTCACCGACGATGTGAAGTCCCTCATGGGTACTTCGGAACCCTACTGCCTCAACGGACAGGTGGTGGTGGTCCCTGCGGACAAGGCCGATCAGTACCAGACCGTGGAGAGCCTCAGCGACCTGAGCTTCGCGGTGGAGAACGGCTCCGCCGGTGCAGAGCAGCTGGACGCCCTGGGAATCCCCTACACCGCTATGGACACCCAGGCCCGCGCTCTGATGGAAGTGGCCTCCGGCGCCTCCGACGCCTGCGTCATTGACCTTCTGATGGCCGGCGCCATGATCGGCGAGGGCACCAGCTACTCCGACCTGACCTACACCGTACAGCTGAACAGCGAGGAGTACGGAGTGGGCTTCCGGAAGGGTTCCGACCTGGTGGACGCCTTCAACAGCTTCTGGAAAGAGGCCTATGACGCCGGCACCGTAATGGAGATCGCCACCACCTATGGCGTGCAGGAATCCGTTATCGAAAAGTAAAGATCTCCTCGGGCAGAGGACCTGTACAGGTCCT
>JAAWIL010000011.1 GCA_022796315.1 Oscillibacter sp.
TCTGACTGGCTATGCCTTCATGAAGATGCTGCTGGGCGCTCTGGGCTATGACGCCGAGATCGAGGGCTACACCGGCCCCAACTGGTCCATCAACGTGGCGAAGCAGGCCATCGGCATCGGCCTGAACGCCAGCCTGGAGAAGACCTTCAACGGCGTGGAGTACGTCACCCGTGAGGAGGCCGCCCTGTACGCCTTCAACACCCTGAAGGCCGACCTGGTGGAGTACGACACCAAGATCACCGCCGACGTCAACGGCACCACCGTCTCTGTGGGCAACAGCAACGCCAAGCCCCAGGAGTGGACCAGCCAGATGACCCGGAACAACAACATCTATGACGATACGCACGTGCAGTTTGCCGAGCAGTACTTCAACAAGCTGGTTCTGCGGGAGGACATGGAAGTGTTCGGCCGCCCGGACCGCGAGTGGAAGTACGACGGCGACGACATCGGCACCTACGTGAACATGGACCTGTTCAAGCAGGAGTACACCACCGAGGTCACCGGCAAGGATCTCTATGACCTGCTGGGCAGCAACACCTGCCGGGACTACACCTTTGAGATCCATGTGGACGGCGAGGAGACCGAGCCTGTTCTGAAGAACAGCCCCAGCGGCAAGACCGGCGCGTTCTTCACTCAGGAGAACCTGATCCGCAGCAACACCGAGACCATCGGCGCCACCGGCAACGGCGTGCTGACTCAGGTGTTCGTGGACAACGACAAGGAAGTGGAGACCGTTTGGATCGCTGTGATCAACACCTACCTGGCCAAGGCCGTGGATGATTACAACGAGAAGAAGGACGAGGCCACCTACAAGGTCTGGAGCCTGAAGGACGGCGACGACACCTCCCGCCTGGGCCTGGTGAAGGACGCCACCAAGACCACCACCATCGACCTGACCGTCTCCGGTGAGGATTTCTCCATCGAGGACGTGAAGAAGGACGACATCACCCTGGTCCATGTTGCCGACGGCGGCATCCAGGAGTTTGTGGAGCCCGAGATCATCGACGAGACCACCATCTCTGCCTTCAAGCGGAACAGCTGGGTCAACGCCGAGAGCACGCAGTATGACTACGCCAGCTCCATCCAGTATGATCCCGACGTTCTGGACAACTATGACCAGAGCAACATGAAGAACACCAACTACCGGATCTTCCTGGACGAGTACGGCTATGCCGTGGGTATCGAGATCATCGAGGAGCCCAACCAGTATGTGTTCCTGACCGGTATCGACACCCGCACCAGCAACCTGGCCAACAAGACTGCCGAGGGCTATGTGATCAACACGGACGGCACCGCCGCCACCGTGACGATCAACATGGACAAGAGCAAGAACGCCGATGGCAACAAGTTCACCGCGGGCAACGAGCAGTTCGGCATGACCTACACCAGCGGCACCTCTAAGGGTACCGGCGTGGGCGCTCTGATGAACACCTGGTGCCGCTTCACCGTGGACGCCAAGGGCGTTTACACCCTGTTCGAGGTTCCCAACGACGACGCCTCCTGGGCCAACGGCGCCAAGAGCAACAACAGCAAGGGCAAGGCCGCCCAGGGCCGCAACCACGACGAAAATACCGCCTCCGGCGGTGGTCAGGGCGTGGAGCTGCTGACTCTGGACAAGAGCCACCTGTACCTGCGCAGCGACATCACCAGCTTCTCCCGCGTGTACACCAACGACGACACCACCTTCCTGATGGCCGAGACCGATCAGATCGTCACGACCAACGTCTGGCTGCCGACTCATGTCAGTGACACCGGCAAGAGCGAGGCTGTCATCATCAACGGCGTGGAGTCTGCCGTTGTGGGCGCGCAGAACGTGAACCTGAAGGCCTGGGACGCTCAGAAGGTTGTTACTGAGGGCAACAGCCGCATGAAGCCCTATGTGCCCACTACCCATGGCGGAAACGCCATTGACAACGTCTCCAACGGCGTGTACAGCCTGTTCGACAAGGACGGCTACGTGATCGCGGCTGTGGTTGTCGGCGAGGACGACGGCACCACCACCAACTTCGCCTTCGTCATCAGCTCCAACATGGAGCAGGAGTCCTACTCCAAGGACGACGATGAGTACACCTGGACCCGTCAGGTCATCATCAACGGCGAGGAAGTCACCCTGACCGAGAAGGGCGACACCGATCCCAGCATCGCCAACATGGGCGGCGTGGGCGACAAGGACAGCAAGATGAAGCAGGGCTTCTGGGCTGAGGTGAAGTACGACGCCAACGGCAACGTCCGCAGCGTCAAGAACCTGAGCCTGAACGGCCTGGTGGGCGGCAACCCCTGGACTGACGATTCCATCTGCCCCACCGCGGACTTTGACGGTTTGTACAACGCTGCCGCCAACTGGAAGTATATCGACGACATTGCGAACGTTGAGACTGCCACCGACGACAAGAGCACCGTTCTGCTGTGGGATAACCTGCAGGGTGCCAACAAGTACATCCTGGTGGAGGGCAGCACGCTCCAGGTGCGTACAACCACCAACGACAAGGACGGCTTCTCCATCGCCCGCGACGCCAAGACGGTTCTGATTCAGGACGGCCTTGCCAGCATCAACGGCGACAAGTTCATGAACGACATCCAGTACTTCACCGGCGGCAACGAGGGCGCAAAGCGCGCTGTGGACCGCCTGGAGAAGAACCATGTGTTCGAGGGCTTTGTGGGCGCGGTGCTGGAGAACGGCCAGGCCACCAGCATCATCATCTACGACAAGACCCCCTATAACATCAACCAGGGCGGCAACAACGGCGGCAACGGCGGCTCTGGCTTCGAGATCGTGACCCGCGGCAGCAACAACAACTTCGTGGTGCGTTACTATGATCCCAACTTCGGCACCAACGGGGCCATGACCGCCAGCGACGTCCGCGACTACGCTGTTCAGAAGATCTCTGAGTACTTCAACGGTGTGACCGTGAAGAACACCCAGTGGAGCGTGCTGACCAACAGCGGCACCCTGTATCTGGATGACGGCACGATTCTGGGCGAGGATGTCAACGTGGTTGCCCAGCGTGTGGTTGCCGTCAGCGTGGACGGCGATCATGTGGGCTATGTGGATGCCGATGTGGCTCTGACTAGCGCCTACGAGACCAATAATGATGGTCTGGTGAAGATCCCCGGCGTTGCTGCGGGCGACTACATGGTCAACACTCTTGGCTATGCTACGACTCCGACTGCTGGCGCGAGCGTGACTGTTACCAGCGGCGGTGTGCTGGACTTCTCCGCTGTTAACACCACACCGCCCACCTTCGTGCGCGACGTGAACGTGTATACGGAGATTGCGGTTACCCTGAAGAATCCCAGCGGCATCAAGATTACGACCAAGGATGTGGTTGCTAACGCGGCTGCCGCTACTGGCAATATCACTCCTTACAATGTGACCCAGACCGCCGCTGATATGACCGTGTACGTTGCCAAGGGCGTGACCATCGAGGTGGTCGGCGGCAAGGCTGCTGACAATACCAACCACCGTCTGACTGCGACTGTTGGCGGCGACACCACCACGATTGCCTCCAAGCTGGTTGCCACCACTGGCGGTTCTCCCGCTACGGATGCCGTGAAGGGCGAATACAAGGTGGAGGATGCCGTGACCCTGGATGAGACCACTGGCGAGATCAACGTGGAGATCAATGGTCACGCCCTCACGCTGGACGGCACTGAGACCAATGCGGATCTGAAGAGACTCGGCCAGGTCATCAGCGGCATGGAAGGCGGCTATCTGGTTGATCTTGCGACCAAGCAGGCCGTTACTGGTAAGACTGCCGCCAATGTCACTGGCGCGGATCTGGTTGACGGCGGCAAGTACGAGTTCGGTTACTACAAGGTGACCATGCCCGCTGACATCGACGCGGCGCTGACGGATACTGATACACTGTTCACCAATGGTGCGATCGCCTGGACTGTTACCGGCGTGACCACTCCGGCGGATGGCGCTGACTACTACCTGAAGCCCGGTGCCAAGGTTGTGGCCACTGTCACTGCTGATGCGGCTACGGCCGGTATCGCGAATGCGACTGTTGTCGGTGGCACTGGCGCAGTTGCAGATGTTGTTGACGCAACACGTGATGATACTGTTGACGCTACTGCCACTATGACTGCGAATGCAGCAACGGTGACGATCGACAACAATAACGCCGTCTTTAATGATGTGGAGCTGACCTTCACCTGGACGGTCGCTGCTGCCGACATCGCAGATACTGCCCTGACTGTCACCGCTACTAACGCCTAATCCCCTCCCCCTAAAGTTCAATCCCTAAGCAAACCAAGGCCCGCCCCAAATGGGGCGGGCCTTGACCCGTTCAGCCCTTGGCCAGAAGCGCAATTACAAGATATTTTTCGCCTTCGTGGTTCATCTGGAATGTGGGCGCGTTGGAGACCAGCGACACGCTGGTTCTGCTGGGGTTCCACGAGACGTTCGCGCCGCGGATTTCATTGCTGTTGAAATAAGTCGCTGAGATTGAGCTGGAATGCAGAAGCATAAAAGGATTTGAGTTCGTCATAATGGCGACGAATACCGGCCGGGCCGGAAAGCTGATGCGGGTGGGGTGGGCGTCGCCGTACTGGCCGTCCCCTGTGTAGGTAGTGGTCCAGATCTGGCAGTTGCCCAGCTTGGTCAAGGCGGCGGCCTGGGCCGCCAGGGCGGTTTCCAGTTTCAGGTTGTCGCTGTTGAAGTCCTCCATCAGGATGCGGTCGGCGCTCTCCCACTGGGAGAGCTGGTATTTCTGCGTGTGATTCATGTTGAGACCTCCGTAAAAGTAGTACGGAGTTGGCTAGCCCCATAGGGGGCCGCCGGGGCGGGATGCTGCACGGCGCCGTGCAAGAAAAAGAAAATTTCGGGAGCAGGCGCGGGGTTTTCAGACTTCCAATTCCAACACCACCGGGCAGTGGTCGCTCCCCAGAACCTCATTCCAGATATCCGCCCCGCGGACAGCCCCCATCAGTCTCTCCGAGACGAGAAAATAGTCAATCCGCCATCCGGCGTTATTCTTTCGCGCGTTGAACCGGTAGCTCCACCAGCTGTACGCCCCGGTCTTCTCCGGATAGAGCGCCCGGAACGTGTCCACAAACCCCGCGGAGAGCAGCTGCGTCATCTTCCCCCGCTCCTCGTCGGAAAATCCGGGGTTCCGCCGGTTGGCGCCGGGGTTCTTCAGGTCGATCTCCTGATGGGCCACATTCAGGTCCCCGCAGTATATCACCGGCTTTTGGGCGTCCAGCTCCAGGAGATACTCCCGGATGCCGTCCTCCCAGGCCATCCGGTAGTCCAGGCGGGCCAGCTGGTCCTTGGAGTTGGGGGTGTAGCAGCAGACCAGGTAGAATTCCGGGTACTCCGCCGTAATCACACGGCCCTCGTGGCGGTGCTCGTCAGGGCCGAAGTCATAGGTCACCGCCAGGGGCTCCCGGCGGGTGAAGACCGCCGTGCCGGAGTAGCCCGCCTTGTCGGCGCAGTTCCAGAAGCGGCGGTAGCCCGGCAGGTCGAATTCCGCCTGTTCCGGGCGCATTTTGGTCTCCTGGAGGCAGATGATGTCCGCGCCGGCCACGGCGCAGAAGTCCAGGAAGCCCTTGTTCAGGCAGGCCCGCAGGCCGTTGACGTTCCAAGATACAAGACGCATGGTGGTTCCTCCTGTGGTTTGAGTGGGCGTATGATTTCCGAATTGTTCATTCGGAAGGAATATCAGGGATAGTATAGCGGGTTTTTGGGAAAAAAACAAGGCGGCCCGCCGGGGGCGGAAAATTGACAAAGAGGGGGTTCTTTGATAGACTGGACAAAAATCCCATGCCCGGACAGGCCCCGGAGGCGGAGAGGAGGTCTCCCATGAATCGGGAACGCGGCACCAGAGATATGACGGCCGGAAGCCCTGCGGGGCATCTGCTGGCCTTTTCCCTCCCCCTGCTGGCGGGGAGCTTTCTCCAGCAGCTCTACAACATGGTGGACAGCTGGGTGGTGGGCAACTATGTGGGCGACTCCGCCCTGGCCGCCGTGGGCGTGGGGTTCCCGGTGGTGTTTATGTTCACCTCCCTGTTCATGGGCCTGTCCAACGGCGGCACGGTGGTGATCGCCCAGTTCTACGGGGCCGGGAGAATGGACCGGGTCCGGGATGCTGTGGACACCATCTACACCGCCTTCCTCTATGCCGCCGTCCCCATTACGGCGGTCTCCGTGCTGCTGGTGGGCCCCCTGCTACGGATGCTCCAGGTAAAGCCGGACGCCTACGCCGACGCCTGGATGTACCTGACGGTGGTCTGCGCGGGGCTGGCGGGGGCCATTGGGTACAACCTGAACGCCGGCATCCTGGGCGGACTGGGGAACTCCCGGACGACGCTGCTGTTCCTGGCGGTGTCCTCGGTGCTGAATATCGTGCTGGACCTGGCGCTGGTGCTTCTGGGAGGCCTGGGCGTGCTGGGCGTGGCCCTGGGGACCGTCATTGCCCAGGCGGTCTCCTGGCTCTTTGGCATCTTCTATATCAACCGGCGGTATCCCAACCTGGCCATCCGGCCCTTCTGCCGCCGGTTCGACCGGCAGCTCTTCCGGCAGATCATGGGCATCGGACTGCCGGCGGGCATCCAGATGTCCCTGGTGGCCCTGGGCTCCATGGCGGTGATGGGAAAGATCAACGCCTTCGGCAAGGAGTATACCGCCGCCTACAACGTGGGCTCCCGGCTGGACCAGCTGGGGTTCCTGCCGGTGCAGAGTCTGTCCAACGCCGTCACCGCCTTTGTGGGCCAGAACGTGGGCGCCAGGCGGATGGACCGGGTCCGGCAGGGCATCCGGATCACCGTAGGGGCCGCCCTGGCGTGGTCCCTGGTGATGCAGGTTCTGATCCCCCTGGGCCCCGCCCTGGTGGCCTGCTTCTCCGACACGCCCACGGTTATCCGGGCCGGGGTGGTGTATCTCCGGTGTATTATGCCCTTCTACCCGCTGTTCTCGGTGATGTTCTGCCTGAACAACGCCATGCGGGGGGCGGGAGACAGCGTGTTTCCCATGGTGGATGTGCTGCTCTCCCTCATTTTGCTGCGGGTCCCGGCGGTCTTTTACCTGGCGGACCGCTTCGGGCCGGATTATATGTACTACGGCATCGGCATCGGCTGGACGCTGGGCTTTGCCCTGTCGGTGGGGTACTACCTCTCCGGGCGGTGGAAGCGGAGAGGGAGCCTGGCGGACCGGGGGACTTGACAAGCCGCAGGCCGGGGCTTGGTCCCTGCGCCGGGGGGAGGAGCAAACCCCTCCAAATGCGCATTCGGACCCTCCAATTTCAAAACCCCGCTTGTTTTCCCGGAAAATTTCGGTATAATAGAGGATAAATGGATCTGTGAATACCGGCGTCCCTTTCATTCGGGGCCGCCGCGGAAAAGGAGAGAACCCCCATGGAGAAAAAGAAGTTCTATATCACCACCCCCATCTACTATCCCTCGGACAAGCTCCACATCGGCCACACCTACTGCACCGTGGCCACCGACGCCCTGGCCCGGTACCACCGGCTCAGAGGCGAGGAGGTCATGTTCCTCACCGGCACCGACGAGCATGGCCAGAAGATCGAGGACAAGGCCCGGGAGGCCGGCGTCACCCCCAAAGAGTTTGTGGACCGCATTGTGGAGGGTCCGGGCGGCGTGCTGGACCTGTGGAAGCTGATGAATATCTCCAACGACCGCTTCATCCGCACCACCGACGACTACCACGTGCAGTCCGTCCAGCGGATCTTCAAGCGGATGCACGACAACGGCGACATCTACAAGGGCACCTACAAGGGCAAGTACTGCAAGCCCTGCGAGTCCTTCTGGACCGAGAGCCAGCTGAAAGACGGCTGCTGCCCCGACTGCGGCCGGGAGGTCCAGGACGCCGAGGAGGAGGCCTACTTCTTCCGCCTGTCCAAGTACGCCGGCCGCATCCGGGACCTGCTGGAGAACACCGACTTCCTGGAGCCCCGCTCCCGGGTCAACGAGATGGTGAAGAATTTCATCGACCCCGGCCTGGAGGACCTGTGCGTCTCCCGCACCAGCTTCTCCTGGGGCATCCCCGTGGACTTTGACCCCGGCCATGTGGTCTACGTCTGGGTGGACGCCCTCAGCAACTATATCACCGCCCTGGGCTATGAGAACGACCGCTACCACGACTACGAACAGGGCTGGTGGCCCGGCGTGAACATCGTGGGCAAGGAGATCGTCCGGTTCCACTCCATCATTTGGCCCGCCATCCTTATGAGCCTGGGGGAGCCCCTGCCCAAAAAGTGCTTCGGCCACGGCTGGCTCCTGCTGGACGGCGGCAAGATGAGCAAGTCCAAGGGCAACGTGGTGGACCCCTATATCCTGGCCGAGAAGTTCGGCGTGGATGCCCTGCGGTTCTTCCTGATGCGGACCTTCCCCTTCGGCTCCGACGGAAATTTCTCCAACGAGCTGCTGATCCAGACCATCAACACGGACCTGGCCAACGACCTGGGCAACCTGGTCAGCCGCACCACCGCCATGGCGGGCAAGTACTTCGGCGGACAGCTCCCCGGGGACGCCGGGGCGACGGAGGACGAGCAGTATTTGGACCAGCTCTACGCCCAGGCCCGGGAGGGCGGCGGGGCCGTGAACCTGGCCCTCGGCTTCCCGGAGGGCGACCCGGTGAAGTACGACGTGGAGCTGATCCGCGCCGCCCTGGAGCTCCGGGACAAGTACGAGGCCCAGATGGAGGCCTTCGCCCCCCACAATGCCCTGGGCGAGGTGTTCAAGGTCATCCAGCGGGCCAACAAGTATATCGACGAGACGGCCCCCTGGGCCCTGGCCAAGGACATGGAGCAGAACGGCCCGAGGCTGGCCCACGTGCTCTACAATCTGCTGGAGGCCACCCGGATCTGCGGCATTCTGCTGACGCCCTTCATGCCCGAGAGCATGGAGAAGCTCTTTGCCCAGACCGGCGCCGGAGCGGAGGGCCGGACCTGGGACAGCGCCGCCCGCTGGGGCGTCCTGCGCCCGGGCACTGCCGTTACGAAGGGGGAGAACCTCTTCCCCCGCATTGACATGGACCAGGCCATCCAGGAGCTGGAGGCCGCGGCGGAGGCGGCGAAGAAGGCCGCCCTGCCGGACATCGAGCTGGAGCCCCAGCTGGAGACCCCGGTGGACTTTGACACCTTCTGCAAATCCGACTTCCGGGTGGTGAAGGTCAAGGCCTGTGAGGCGGTGAAGAAGAGCGCCAAGCTGCTGAGATTTACCCTGGACGACGGCACCGGCACGGACCGGCAGATTCTCTCCGGCATTCACCAGTGGTACGAGCCGGAGGACCTGGTGGGCAAGACCCTGCTTGCCATTGTGAACCTGCCGCCCCGGAAGATGATGGGGCTGGAGAGCTGCGGCATGCTCCTCTCCGCCGTCCACACCGAGAAGGGGGAAGAGGCGCTGCACCTGGTGATGGTGGACGACGCCATTCCCGCCGGCGCGAAACTCTGCTGATTTTTCCCGGCGGGGAGGCGGCTGCTCCCGGAGGGGCTCCCCTCCCCCGCCAGGATTCCGAAAGGACCATGCTTATGCGACTGCAAGCCGCCGTCTTTGACATGGACGGCACGCTACTGGACTCCATGCACATCTGGAACCAGCTGGGGCCCAACGCCCTCCGCGCCCTGGGCTACGACCCGGAGCCGGAGCTCCACGACATTTTGAAGGTCCTCACCTTCCGGGAGGGGGCCCAATACTGCAAGGACCGCTACCACATGCCCCAGTCCGTGGACGAGATCGTGGCGCTGACCATCGCCCCGGTGGAGGACTTCTACTTCCGCCAGGTGCGGCCCAAGGCCGGCGTTCTGCCCTTCCTCTCCCTGCTGAAAATGCAGGGGGTGGGGATGTACGTAGCCACCAACACGGACCGCTATCTGGCGGAGGCCGGACTGCGCTGCGCGGGGCTGACGTCCTACTTCAAGGGGATCATCACCTGCGCCGAGGCGGGGGCCGGCAAGGCCAGCAGTCCCCTGGTGTTCCAGCGGGCCATGAGCCGGCTCCAGGGGAACCTCCAGAACACCGTGGTCTTTGAGGACGCCCTCCACGCCGTCCGCACGGCCAAGGCGGCGGGCTTCCGGGTCTGCGCGGTGTACGACCCCTCTGCCGAGGCGGACCAGGAGGAGATCCGCCGTCTGGCGGACACCTACCTCCGCTCCTTTGAGGAGCTGACGGAAATTGAGGGAATTGAGGGATAGGAGAACCGGCAGAATTTCTGCCGGTTTTTTTCGCTTCTTGTAACAAACCGCCCTCCGGGCGGATAGATAAGGCGAAAGGGGGAATTGCCATGGACAATATGGACAGCATCTACCGCAGCTATGCCCAGACGGTTTACAAATTCCTCCTGGCCCAGTGCCGGGACCCGGACCTGGCGGAGGAGCTGACTCAGGAGACCTTCTACCAGGCCGTCCGGTCCATCGGCCGCTTCGACGGCTCCTGCAAGGTCTCCACCTGGCTGTGCCAGATCGCCAAGCACTTGTGGTATCAGCATTTGAGAAAGCACCGGCGGGAGGCCCCCCTGGCGGAGGAGCTTCCCGAGACGCCCGCTCCCTCGGCGGAGGAGGGCCTGCTGGCCCAGGAGGACCGGCTGGACCTGCTCCGGCTGATCCACGCCCTGCCGGAGCCCCAGCGGGAGCTGGTGTACCTCCGGGCCTTCGGGGGGCTCAGCTTCCGGGAGATCGGGGACGTGCTGGGCCGGACGGAGGTCTGGGCCCGGGTCACCTTTTACCGCTGCAAGGAACTGCTTCAAAAAGGAGGAACGAACCATGAATGACAACCTCACCTGCACCCTGGTGCGGGATCTGCTGCCGTCCTACCTGGAGGGCCTGACCGCGGAGGAGACCAACGAGGCCCTGGAACGCCACCTGGCCGCCTGCCCCGCCTGCGCCGCCGCCCTGGAGACCATGAGGGCGGCCCCGGAGCCCGTGTCCCCGGAGCCGCCCCGGGAGGTGGACTACCTCAAGGAAGTGAAGCGGCAGAACCGGAAGCGGGTCGTCATTTCCGTGCTGGCCACCGCCGCGGGCCTGCTGATGGCGCTGCTGCTGAAGGTCTTTGTCATTGGTACGCCCCTCCAGGCCCAGACCCTGGCGGTGATCGATGCGCAGATCATGGACATTCGGGAGGACCACGGCCGCCTGCAACTGCGTCTCAGCTCTGTGGCCTCTGCCAATGCCTACCACGGGTGGAGAGTGGAGACTGTGGACGGCGTGGCCTCCATCTATGCACGAGAGGTGATGGTCTCCACCTTGTACAACAGCGGCGACGCTACGATCTATGTCCCCCTGGAGGGCGTGGACGAGGTCTGGCTGGGGGGAACATCCGGCAGGCTGGTGTGGCAGGACGGCATGCTGATCTCCCGGGAGACCCTGGAGCTGCTGGCAAAGCAGACCCCCTACTGCGGCGATCCCTCAACCCTGGGCGGCATCGGCGCGCTTCTGCGGATTCATGAGTACCTGGGGGAGTACACCGTCACCATGCAGACCTCCCGGCCCCCCTACGGCTGGACTCTGGAGGCCTCCGGCCGCCTCAACGACCAGGGGCAGGACCGGATGACCCGCCACGCCTGCGTGATGCTGGCCCTGGTGGACAATCTGGACGAGGTCTCCTGGACCTGGCGGGATGACCAGGGAACCGGCCCCGAGGGCAGAGGCACCCTCTTCCGGGACAGCGCCAACCGGAAGCTGATAGAGCTGACCGAGGAATACAACGCCCTCCACGGCACCCCGTGGGCCGCCATGGACGACATCCGGGACTACACCCGGACCCCGGCGGACTTCCAGCGGATGCTGGAGCTGCTGGGGCTGGTCCGGGGCGCCGGGGGCTGACGCCGGGACCGCGAGGAAAAAGCGCTCCCCGGCACATGAAGATCAACGAGTCCGCCGCGGCCAGCCGGGAGGAACTTCCGCCTCCTCAGCGGGTTGGAGGAGGAGACCGTGATCCGCGTGGCGGAACAGGGGAAGTGACCCGCGGAAAAAAACCAGCGCCCGGCGTTTAGCCGGACGCTGGTTCCTTATTAGTCAAAACACGTACCGATCCGTATCCCGATGTTCAAGGCGGACGCAGTCCACCGTTCGGCCGTTTCACGGCCCCTGGTGTCCATCAAGACCGGTCACTGGGCCAGATTGCGGTAGAGATAGGTCACAATATTGGCCCGGGGGGAGCGCTGGCTGGGGACGAAGGTCCCGCCCACGCCGGTGAGAAGCCCGCCGCCGTCGGCCCAGGCGATGGCGTTGGTGTAGTACTGGCCGGAGTAGGTATTGGCCAGGGCGCTGGAGCCGGAGGCCTGGGGCTCTCCCTCCGCACGCCACAGGAAGGTGACCACGTGGCCGCTGGTGCAGGTGCCGCCGGGGTTGAAGGTGGTGGCTGTGGTGCCGGTGGTGATGCCGTTCTCCTGGGCCCACAGGATCGCCTTATAGAAGGGGCTGGAGGAGGAGACGTCGGTAAAGGGATTCGTCTTGGTCTTGGGCTCCGGGCTGCCCTTGGCCCGCCAGAGGAAGGTCACCACCTGGCCCCGGGTGCAGGTGGAATTGGGCTGGAACTGGGTGGCGGTGACGCCGGTGGTGACGCCCTTGTCCAGGGCCCAGAGCACCGCGTCATGGTAGTAGGACCCGGCGGGGACGTCGGTGAAGGGGTTGCCGGGCTCCGTGGGCTGCTGGGCGGAGCCGCCGCTTCCGTTGGTGCTGAAAAAGTCCACCTCGTAAGCCAGCGAAGCCGCGCCTCCATTTTTATACCGAAGCCCCTCGATCTCAACGCTGTAGATTCCGCTGTAGGTACCGTTTTCGTCCGGGCGGAAGATGATGCAGTTACTGACTCCGTAGCCTGCGGTATCCACATTGAAATACAGCTTGCTGGAGGGAGAGTAGGTGTTGCTCTTCCCCAGCGTCCAGGAGGTTCCGTCCCGCTTCCGGGTTACGGTGACCGTGAGATCGGATGCGCTGGGCACCGCGTAGATGTTGGGATTTACCGTCACGCTCCATGCGGTGGAGTTGCCGAAGAGATCATTTGGGAAATTACCGGAGGAGGGCCATGCGATATAATTGTAATCACAACCGCTGCCGCTTCTGTCAAAGGCCCACTCCACAGTCGTGCTGCGGGCAGCTCCAAAGCCGGTTTTCCCCATCGTGGGGTTCAGCTGCCAGCGGCGGTGGCCCAGGCGGTCAATATTCGAGCCGTCGCTGTCGAACATCCAGCCGTCAATCGAGCGCACCAAGCCGTACCCGCTGGCCAAATTGCTGCTGGAAGCCGCCTTGTAGCCGGTCTGATAAAAACTGTTGTCCATCCCGGCGGGTTTTGCGGGGGTATGGGTCAAAGGACCGGTGGAGACCACAACCGCGCCATATTGGGCCTGTTCTGTCAGGGAACTGTCCAGGGAGACAGCGGGCAGGCCCGCGATACGCCGCATCACATTCAAGCGTGCCAGGGTTGCCTCCAGAACAGAGGCTTTGATCTTTCCTGCGGCATAGGGGGCGCTGGAAGAGGGCTGCTGCTCATACATGCTGTCGAAGGACTCCGCGGGCAGGCTGTTCAAGAGCTGCGTAATCTCCGCCTGGCTGAGCTTGGGCAGATCCGTGCTGCCGCTGCCGTGGCTGGCGTCAACGGGCTTCACGGGCTCCGTGGTGGAGAGAGTCTCCTCCGTGCCGCAGACCTTGCAGACTCGATATGTCCGGCCTCCGGCAGTGGCGGTGGCCTGCACGGTTTTCTGTTCCCAGGTATGATCCGTCTTCTTGGCGGTGCTCAGGGTTTCCTCATAGCCGCAGACCTTGCAGATCCGGTAAGACCGGCCCTCCTTGGCGCAGGTGGCCTTTACGGTCTCGTAGGTCCAGCCGCTGGAGGGCTGATTCGCGTGGTCGCAGGTCTGGGGGGTATCGGGATCGGGGGTTGTGTCCGGAGTCGTGGTCGTGCCCGGGCTTGTGGGTGTATCCGGAGTCGTGGTCGTGCCGGAATCGGTCGTTGTGCCGGGATTGGTGGTTGTTCCGGGGTTCGCGGCGGGCGTCTGGTAGTTGGGGTCCTTTGCCTCGCAGTACCGGCAGCGGCCGTATACGAACTCATGACCGGAGAGATGCCGGGGACTGAGGACCGCGCAGACCTCCTCTGCGTCGCAGAATTCGCAGGGCCAGAAGCCGTAGCCATATTCTGTGCAGGTAGCGCGGACCGTTCTCTGATACTCTGACAAATTCTTGATTTTGTGGTTACAGTTCGGATCGCCGCCTACAATCTGTCCGATTTGGTACTGGGGTCCTGACGCCGCCCCCGCCGCGGGGACCAGCGAGAGGGTCAGAACCAGAGCGCAGGCCAAGGCCGTCGCTCGCCGGAACATTCCGGGTGTTCGATTCATGTTACATCCCACCTCAATTAAAATTGCAGGTTCTGCTGAGAAAACCCTCGGATCATTATTATAGGCTTCCGCATAAAGGAAGTCAAGTCTGCCGCTTGTGCCCGGAGGAGAAATCTGCTAAAATAGGCCTGTGCCCCGCTCCCCCACCGGCGGAGCGGAGGAAGAAACCAACAGAAAGGGAGTATCACAATGAAACACGGAACAAGAAGAGGCGTCTTGACCCTGTGCCTGCTGGCGCTGCTGAGTGCGCTGGCCCTGCCCGCCGCCGCCCTGGAGCCCTCGCAGGTGACGGTGGAGCAGCGGCCCAGCGTCAAAATTGTGGTGGACGGCACAGAGAGAACCTTCTATGACGTCACCGGCAAGGAAGTCCATCCTCTCTATTATAACGGCACCCACTACCTGCCCGTCCGGGCCATTGGGGAGCTGATGGGGAAGAACGTCAACTGGGACGGGTCCACCCGGACCATCACCCTCTCCGGACCCCGCACCACCCCCGCCTCCGCCGGCAAGCCGGACACCTCCGCCAAGGACGCCAAAATCACCGTGGAGCAGCGCCCGGACATCAGCATCGTGGTGGACGGCACGAAGCGCACCTTCACCGACGCCAAGGGGAACGCCGTCTACGTGCTTTTGAACAGCGGCACCAACTACCTGCCCGTCCGGGCCATCGGGGAGCTCATGGGCAAGGCCGTCAGCTGGAACAGCCAGACCCGGACCATCACCCTGGCGGGAGACGATGCGCCCCAGGTCACCGACGCGGACACCTTCGGTCCGGACTCCGGCAGCACCCCGCCGGCCGGCACCAATCCGGGAACCCTGATCGGCGGGGAGAAGGCCAAGGCCGCCGCCCTGGCCCATGCGAAGCTCGCCGCGGACCAGGTGACCTTTGTGGAGTGCAAGCTGGACTGGGAGGACGGCCGCAGGGTTTATGACGTGGAGTTCTACACGGCGGACGGCAAGGAGTACGACTACGAGATCGACGCCTATACGGCCGAGATCCTCAAGGTGGACTATGACGCGGAAGGGTACACGCCCCCCGCCGGCGGCAGCGCCTTCCTCAGCGAGGCCAAGGTTCGGAGCATTGCCCTGGGCCAGGTGCCGGGCGCCTCGGACCAGCACATCCGCAAGGTAGAGCTGGACCGGGACGACGGGGAGTACGAGATTGAGATCCGCTACAACGGCTATGAGTACGAGTTTGAGATCAACGCCCGGACCGGGGCGATTCTCAAGCAGGAGACGGAGCGCGGATAAGCGAAGGGACGGCAGCGGCCGGTCCGATTGTGTGTGTTCCGGCAGGAGGTGTTGCCGGAGAGGGAAAAGAGGAACCTCTGTGACAGTAAAACTGCTGATTTGTGACGACGATGTCACGGAAATTGAAAAGCTAAAAGGGCTGATCAGGATTTACAGCGAGAAGAGCGGCGTCCGCTTTCAGACGGTCTGCTGCTCCGCCCGGGAGGAGATCCTGCGGGAGATCCAGCGCAACGAGCGCTATGAGATCCTGTTTCTGGACATCTATCTGGAGGAGCTCAACGGGGTGGACCTGGCCCGGCTGGTCCGGACCCACAATGCCAAGATCAAGCTGGTCTTCATCTCCACCTCGCCCCTCCACGCCCTGGAGGCCTTTGGGGTCAACGCCTCCCAGTACCTGGTGAAGCCGGTGTCCTACGCGGATCTCTCCCAGACCCTGGGGCGGCTGCTGAAGGACTCCCTGGAGGGGGGCTTCATCAGCGTGAACTGCAGCAACCAGATTGTGAAGGTCTTTTTGAGCGAGCTGGTCTATACGGAGACCCAGCGCCACTACCAGGCCCTGTTCCTGGCCGACGGCACCACGGCCCGCACCCGGATGACCCGGGCGGAGCTGTGCGAGCTCCTGGGGCCCCGCAAGCGCTTTGCCCGGGTGGGGGCCTCCTTTCTGGTGAACCTGGACTATGTGGTCCGGGTGGCCCCGGACGGCATCGAGCTGCTGGGGGACCGGGTGGTCCACATCCCCCGCCGGGCCCTGGCGGAGCTGAAGCGGCAGTACTTTGACTACTACTGCGGCGGAGAGGCGGCGGAGATATGACGGCCATGTTCCGGATGGAGCTGACCAGCGCCCTGCTGGTGTTCGCGGGACATGCTGCCTCCCTGTTCCTCATGTCCCTGCGGCGCTACACCTTCCGCAGGAGTGTGATGATCTGGGCCGGGGTTCTGGGGCTCTCCGCGCTCCTGACGGTCGCCCTCCTCTGGCTGTCCCCGGCGGAGGGCTTCCTGGCGGGACAGGTGGCCTCCCTGGCGCTGTGCGCAGTGGTGTTCCTCTGCACCTCCCGGGGGAATTTTCTGCGGAATCTCTTCATTTTTGCCTCATATATCAACTTTTTCCTCTTCTCGATTGCCGCCTCCCAGGCCCTGGCCTTCAACTTTGTCGACGGCGATCCGGTGGCGGTGATCGAGTTCCGGCTGATTTTGATCACCGTGTTCTGCGTGGTGCTGGTGTACGATATCCGGCCGGCCTTTCTCCGGGCGGCGGAGAACATCCCCCAGGGCTGGGGGGCGCTGACGGTGCTGGTGTGCGTCTTCTGCGGGTGCCTGCTGTCCGTGGCGGTGATGTCCAATATGTTTTTGACCTTTACCTCCCAGACCCTGATGATGCTGGTGGTGCTCTTTGTCATCATGGTCTCGGCCTATATCCTCATCTTCAAGACCATCGGGGCCCTCAGCAAGGAGAACCAGAAGCGCCAGCTGGAGATGGAGAAGAAGTTCCTGACCCACCAGCTCAGCAGCTTTGAGCAGCTGGAGCGGGAGGAGCGCAAGTACCGCCACGACTTCCGCCACCACAACCTGCTGATCCTGGAATACGCCAAGAACCGGGACTGCGACGCGATCATTCAGTACCTCCAGGAGTACGAGATCACCGCGGAGAAGAAGCTGGGGGGCAAGGTCTGCGCCAATCTGACGGTGAACAGCATCGTCACCGCCTTTTTGAAGCAGGCCCAGGAGCGGAACATCCGCATGACCACCGACATCCGAATGCGGAAGGAGACCGCCGTCCGGGACACGGACCTGGTGGCGATCCTGGCGAACCTGCTGGAAAACGCCGTGAAGGGGTGCCTCCTCTCGGAGGGGGAGCACTGGATCGACCTGACCATCGTCCACAAGGGGGGCAAGCTGATCATCCAGTGCCGCAACAGCTGCGCCGGGGACCTGCGGTTTTCCGGCGGACGGCCCCAGGCCTCCGGCCGGGTGGGGATCGGGATCACCAGCATTGCGGACGCCGCCGCCAGCTACGCCGGGGACACGGAGTTTTTCCAGGAGGGGAGCGTGTTCACCGGCCGGATTCTCCTGAACGACCGGGAGTCCTCTGCCAATTAACGCCAGAATTCAGCCAATTCATGCCAGGGCCTTGCTTTTTGCAAGGCCCTTCTATTATGATGCACCTATCACAGAACTTGTGTAGCTTGCACAAACGGGTGCGGGAATCCTCTGCCGGCTTTGGGAGAAAAAGACGGACGCCGGAGGGCTGCCGCCCGGAGGTGCGGCGGCGACAGATGAGAAAGGAAGGTAGATCTACGATGTATCAGTGCAGTCTGGAGAGAATGAGCGACAAGATCCACACGTTCAGCAAATTCGGGGACGCCGGTCACGGCGGCATCACCCGCTACGCTCTGTCGGAGGAGGACAGGATGGCCCGGGCGGAGTGGGTCCGGCGGATGGAGGCCATCGGGGCCGTCATTGAGATGGACGACCTGGCCAATATGTACGCCACCCTCCCCGGCAGCGACCCCGGCGCCAAGCGGATCGTCATGGGCTCCCACTGCGACTCCGTGAAGAACGGCGGCAACTACGACGGCATCCTGGGCGTTATGAGCGCCATGGAGGTGCTGGAGACCGTGGCGGCGGAGAAGATTCCCCACAAGCACCCCCTCACGGCCATGATCTTCACCAACGAGGAGGGCTCCGAGTTCCCGCCCTGCATGATGTGCTCCGGAACGATGGCCTATGACTACATGCCCGAGCGCTTCAAGGAGAACTTTGAATACACCAAGATGATGGCCTCCCGCTCCATCCTCACCCCGGAGGTCACCTTCGGCGAGCGCCTGGCGGCCTTCCCCTACAAGGGCAGCAAGGCCAACCGGATGTCCCCGGAGAAGTACCTGGCCCTCTTTGAGACCCACATTGAGCAGGGTCCCATCCTGGAGGACGCCGGAAAGGACGTGGGCATCGTGACCTGCGTGCTGGGCCAGATGCTCTACCGGGTGAAGTTCCACGGCTTCGCCGCCCACGCGGGCACCTTCCCCATGAAGAAGCGCCACGACGCCTTCCACGCCGCCGCCGAGGCCCTGTGCTATCTCCACGACGAGATCGACAAGCTGGGCCACGAGGACCTGGTGTACACCACCGGCGAGGTGGTGATCCACCCCTGTGTGAACACGGTGATTCCGGATTTCTTCGACTTCTCCATCGACGTGCGCCACGAGAACCCCGAGGTGCTGAACCAGGTCCGGGAGATCCTCTTCAGCCTGGAGAAGCGGGAGTGGAAGGGCTGCAGGTGCGAGGTGGTCCTGGGCTGGAACCGGGATACCGTGTACTGGGACAAGGAGCTGGTGGGCTACGTCCGCCAGGCCGCCGGGGAGCTGGGCGTGGACCACATGGACATCCACTCCGGCGCCGGACACGACGCCCAGTATATCTCCTACATGATCCCCACCACCATGATCTTCGTCTCCTCCGAGAAGGGTCTCAGCCACTGCGAGCCGGAGCACACCAGCGACGAGATCTGCACCAAGGGCGCCAGCGTGATGCTCAACGCCGTGCTGAAGCTGGACCAGGCGAAGTAAAGCGCCCTTCCGGGAATCTGAAACATTGAGAAAGGAAGTGCTGAATCAGTATGTTTGTTGATACCATGACAAACAAGGAATACCTGTCCATCGCCAACAGCCCGATGCTCTGGGTCATGGTGATTCCAACGGTCATCGCCATGTGCATGCAGGCCTATTCCTTCATTCGGACGGCGGTCAACGCGGGGCCCCTGGTGGGCCTGACCAAGGAGGACACCAAGGTGGCCATCCGGGCCGGCGTGTTCTCCTCCTTCGGCCCGGGGCTGTCCATGTTCACGGTCATGATCGCCTTCATGAGCATTGTGGGTGGACCCTTCGCCTGGCTGCGCCTGTCCATCATCGGCACCATCACCACGGAGATGCTGGGCGCCACCGCCGGAGCCACGGCCCTGGGCATGTCCCTGGGCGGCCCGGAGTACGGCATCATTGGCTTCTGCAACTCCGTGTGGGTCATCACCCTGAACACCTGGGGCTTCTTCATTGTGGACCTGCTGTTCTTCCACAAGATCGAGAAGATCAAGGGCGTGGTGGACCGCTACGACACCAAGATGTTCGACGCCATCGGCATGTGCGTCATGACCGGCTGCATCACCAAGTTTATGACCGGCCAGATGGTGGGCGGCCTGCCCAAGATCGTGGCGGGCGTGTCCGGCTTCATCATCATGCTGGCGCTGGTGAAGGTCTCTGAGAAGGCCCCCAAGCTCAAGGAGTTCGCCCTGGGCCTTTCCATGCTGGCGGCAATCTTCATTGCCCAGGCAGTTCGTGTGATGGGAGGTTAATACGATATGGGAATTGAAAACATGTCTGCCGCGGAGCTGGACCAGAGATTCCACGACGAATACGCGGTCAAAATGATCCGCTCCGGCCGCCTGACCACCCTGGTGGCGGCCCTGCTGACCTTCGCGCCGCCCCTGTACCTGTGGTTCGGCCTGGGCCTGCGCCCCGAGTGGAGCCAGATCCTGGCCGGCTGGGGCATCATCCTCTCGTCCTACCTGCTGATCTACATCTTTGAGCCCCTGGGCTATTACCCCGCCATGGGCACCACGGGCCTGTACATCGGCTACCTCTCCGGCAACGTGCCCTCCGTGCGTCTGCCCGCCATGCTGTCTGCCCAGCTGGCCACCAACGCCGAGGCCGGCACCAAGCGCGGCGAGGTGGTGGGCGTCATCGCCATGGGCGTGTCCGTGTTCACGAACCTGTTCTTCGTGACCCTGGCCGCCATCAGCGGCGTGTACATCCTGGAGATCCTGCCCCCCTTCGTCATCAACGCCTTTGACTTCTGCCTGCCCGCCATTCTGGGCGGCGTGCTGGCCCAGTACTGGAAGAAGCAGAAGCTCTTCGTGCCGGTGATCTTTGTGCTGTGCCTGGTCATCGAGTACCTGCCCCTGCCTATGGCGTCCTTGATCAAGTTCCCCCTGGCGATTCTGCTGAGCCTGGTGCTTGGCTACGTCTTCTATCAGCACGAGAAGAAAAAGGCCGCCTGAGTCTGTCCCTCCATATGCGGCTGTCTCCGCGCGGCGCGCGCGGGGACAGCCGCGCGCACCGTTCCCCAAGGAAAGGAGACCGCTGTGAAACGATCCAAGGTTTGTCTGTTTGCCTTCCGGCCGGAGCACTACCGGCAGATGGAGGACTATTTGAATCAGATGGCGTCCGAGGGCTGGAAGCTGCGCTGGTGCCGGGGCGTCCTGGCGGGGTTTGTCCCCCTGGAGGGCCCGCTGCGCTATGTGGTGGACCCCCACGCCGTGACCACCCTCGCCTGCCTCCGCCGCTATCCCAAAAGCCGCCTCCAGGAGCGGATGCGGGAGGGCTGGTACGCCGCCGGAAGGAGCAAGGGCTGCCAGATCCTGGCCACGGAGGACCCGGACCTGGGCTCCCCCCTTCCGGAGCGGAATCTGGAGCCCCTGGTGCGGAGCACCTGCCGCCTGGCCTCCCTGATCTGGGTGCTGGCGCTGGCGGCGGCGTTGGCATGGCTGCTCCGCTCCAGCGCGGTGGTCTACTCGGTGATTCTCACCAATCTCTACCTGGTGCTGGGCGCCCTGGCGGTGTTTCTCCTGGCCTACCACGGGGTCAACGCCCTGCTGCTCACCCTGCCCCCCAGGGAGCCGAGGCGGCCCCGGCTGTGCGGGCGGTATCTCGTCCACAGCGCCCTGCTGCCGGTGTGCCTGCTGGCCGCCATCGCGCTGGAGCTGGGGGACCGGGGGGACATGCTGTTCTACCTGCTGATCCCCATCGGGGTGCTGCTGGCCGCCGGTCTGGTCCTGCGGTCCATGGCCGGCGCCCGGCGGGACACCAGCCGCCTTCTGCCGGTGGTGGGCCTTGTGAGCGTGGTGCTGTTCGGCATGATCCTCTTCCTCAATGGCCGCATGAGCGACGCCAACGCCGCCTGGAGCGCCCAGCAGCGGGAGACCCTGCTGGCCCGAGCCGGGGAGCTGCCGGTGCTGCGCCTGTCGGATTTCGGGGACACGGGCGAGCGGCAGCAGGCGGTCCGGACCAACCGCTCCCTCCTGGCGGACAACCTGCTGTACGCCGAGGAGTCGGAGACAGGGTATGTGTTCACCAACTGCACCGTCGCCCGGGGGGAGTTCCTGGCAGAGCAGATCTTCCGCTACCTCTACCAGCAGGCCCAGCGGGACAACGGCGAGGCCTTCACCCCGCAGGCCGCCGGCGGGCGGACACTGTACGTACTCCGGGAGGCCAACGCCTGCCTTCTGCGGGAGGGGAATCTTGTGTACTACTTCACCATCCCCCAGGGGGAGGATCTGACCGCCTGCGCCGGGCTGCTGCTGGGGCGGAGCGCGGAAGCTCTTCCGAGAAGCTGAGGAAAAAACACCGCCTGCCGGAAATCCGGCAGGCGGTGTCGCTCATCCGTCGATATTGAAATAGGAGAACTCCTCAAAATCGCCGGTGTACTCGAATTCGAGGATGTGCTCGTCCAGGCTCTGCGACAGATACTGAATCTGGAAAGTATCCAGGTGGATCGTGGGAGGGCCCAGCTGCTCCGGAAGCGCCGCCCGGTCCAGGGCGCCATAGATGGGCTGCATCTGGGGAATCAGGAAGTCCAGGATCTCCGGCAGCTTCTCCGGGTAGAGCTCCGCCATCCTGCGGGCCTCCTCGTCATAGCCCTCCTCCACGTCGTCACAGAGGAACTCCACGCCGTTCACCACGGCGGTGTAGGCGTCGGCCTCCTCGTCAAAGGAGAACAGGGAGCCGGCCGCTTCAAAATCAGACATCCGAACGGCCTCCCCGGTTTAGTCTTCGCAAAGACCCGCGGTAATCAGGGCCATGGAGTAGACCTCCTGGGCGTTGCAGCCCCGGCTGAGGTCGTTGATGGGGGCGTTCAGGCCCTGGAGAATGGGGCCGTAGGCCTCAAAAGAGCCCATGCGCTGGCAGATCTTGTAGCCGATGTTGCCGGCGTTGATGTCCGGGAAGATGAAGGTGTTGGCATGGCCGGCCACCGGGGACTCGGGGCACTTGGTGTGGGCCACCCGGGGAGACACGGCGGCGTCGAACTGGAGCTCGCCGTCGATGGCCACCTCGGGCATCAGGGCCTTGGCCTTCTGGCAGGCGTTGCGCATCTTGTCCACGTCCTCGCCCTTGCCGGAGCCCAGGGTGGAGTAGCTCAGGAAGGCCACCTTGGGGTCGATGCCGAAGATCCGGGCCGTCTCGGCGGTCTCCCGGGCGATCTCCACCAGCTCGTCCTCATCGGGCTTGATGTTGATGGCGCAGTCGGCCATGGCCAGGACCTCCCGGTCGCCGGTGGCGGAGGGACGGACCAGGATGAAGCAGGAGGAGACGATCTTGTTGCCGGGCTTGGTCTTGACGATCTGGAGGGCCGGGCGGACCGTGTCGGCAGTGGAGTAGGTGGCGCCGCCCAGGAGGGCGTCGGCGTAGCCCATTTTCACCAGCATGGTGCCGAAGTAGTTGCCCTGGCGCAGCAGGTCGCGGCACTGCTCCTCGCTCATCTTGCCCTTGCGGAGCTCCGCCAGGGTGGAGACCATCTTGTCCATCTCCGGGAAGGTCTCCGGGTCCATGATCTCCGCGCCGCGGATGTTGAAGCCGATCTCCTCGGCGGATTTCTGGATCTCCGCCGCGCTGCCCACCAGCACCGGCGTCAGAAACGTACCGGACAGCAGACGGGCAGAGGCCTCCAGAATCCGGGGGTCCGTGCCCTCGGTGAAGACGATCTTGCGGGGATGAGCCTTCAGTTTCTTAATCAGAAATTCAAACATGTCTTTTTGCCTCCCAGTGGAATGAAATTTTGAAAGAAGTTACCCCCATTATACACCCTTCCCAGGCGTGGTCAATCGGGAAAATGAAAATATTCTCAAAATCTTGCCGGGTGATCGGTGGAAAAGAGGAAGCCGGCCCGTTTGCCGGACCTTAGAGCCTGTTTAAAATCTCCCCGCGCATGTCTTGGCGGCGTATTTTCCGCCCTGACTGCGTTAAAAATCCTTGCCATCCGTCAGGATGCCTGCGG
>JAAWIL010000012.1 GCA_022796315.1 Oscillibacter sp.
CAGGCATCCTGACGGATGGCAAGGATTTTTAACGCAGTCAGGGCGGAAAATACGCCGCCAAGACATGCGCGGGGAGATTTTAAACAGGCTCTAAGAGAGGAGGCGGAACCGTGCGAAACGATGTCTCGGTTCACCGGGTGGTGAAGACCAGCAAGGGCAGGGGGCAGTATATCGAGTCTCACTGCCATGCCTTTTTCCACTACATCTACTCCCTGGGCGGCCACACCCGGGTCCGGGTGGGGGAAGAGGAGTTTCAGACGGCGGAGGGGAGCCTGGTGCTGGTGCCGCCGGAGACGGAGCACGCCATTGTCAGCCAGGACACCTCCCGCTGCCTGGATTTGAAATTCTCCTGCGGCGAGCCCCTGCGGACCCGGATCTGCGGTTTGCCCCGTCTGATCCCGCAGCTGGGGGAGCGGGAGAGCGGGATTCTCCGCAGTGTGTTTGAAGAGGCGGTGGGCCAGGAGGCGGACTATGATGAGATCATCAACATCCGCCTCTATGAGCTGCTGCTGTTGCTGCTACGGAGGCAGCGGGGCGGCGCGGACCGGAGCTGGCAGAGCAGCGCCCTGGTGAGCGTGCCCTCGGACAGCCGGATTCGCCAGGCGCTGGAGCTGATTGAGCGGCGGCTGGACCAGCCCCTGCGGGTGTCTGATGTGGCGGAGGCCTGTGGTTATCACCGGAACTACTTCCGGAGCGTCTTCAAGGAGCACATGGGGATCACCCCCAGCGGCTATATCAATCTCCGCCGGATTTCCCGGGCGAAGGAGCTGATGATGTACTCGGAGCTGAACATCTCCCAGATTTCTCAACAGCTGGGCTTCCAGAGCATCCACTACTTCAGCCGCCTGTTCAAAAAGACGGCGGGGTGCAGCCCCAGCGCGTATTTGGCGCGGGTGAAGGAGGACCGGCCCATCAATGTGCTGCGCAATGAGAACACGCCGCCGGGGGAGTTTGAGCTTCCCCTTCAGAGCGGGGCGGCGCCGGAGACGGAGCTCCCCCCGCGCAGGGAGTAGTTGCGTTATCGCCGGGGCTTTGATACAATGGAATCACCTGATTGTAAAGGAGGAGTCCCGGATGGACGAGCCCCGCATCCGCATTCTGGGCATTGCGCCCTACGAGGGCATGAAGACGATGATGGCCAGCCTGGGGGAGGAGTATCCTCAGGTGGATCTGACGCTGTTCGTGGGCGACCGGGAGCAGGGCCTGGAGATTGCGAAGACCAATTTTCACGGCAACTATGACGTGGTAATCTCCCGGGGCGGCACGGCCTCCATGCTGCGGCAGGACCTGTCCATCCCCGTGGTGGAGATCGAGATCTCCATGTACGACATCCTCTGCGCGCTGAAGCTGGCCGGCGGCCCGCCGGGGCGGATTGCCATGGTGGCCGCCTCCAGCTTCGCCGCCAGCGCCCAGCGCCTGTGTGAGGTGATGGGCTATGATCTGGACATCTACCCCTACGCCTCCCATGAGGACATCGAGCGGATTCTGCTGGAGGCCCGGCAGGTGGAGTACCAGGCCTTCCTCTGCGACATGGTGGCCAACACCATTGCCAACCGGCTGGGCATAAGCTCCTTCCTCATCACCTCCTCCCTGGAGAGCGTCCGCAAGGCCTTTGACCAGGCGCTGTTCCTCTGCCGCAGCCAGCAGCGCCTGCGGGACGAGAATCAGTTTTTCCGCCAGCTGCTCCACGGGCAGCTGAGCCAGACCCTGGTCTTTGACCAGAACGGGGCTCTGTTCTTCTCCTCGGAGGACAACGCCTCGCCGGAGCTGGTGGCCCTGCTGCGCCGGGAGCTGCCGGAGTCCCGGGCGGAGCTGGAACGGCGGGTGATCCGGAACCTGGGCGGGATGATCTACTCCATCCGTACCCGGCAGATCAACTCTGGCAGCCTCTCCTACACGGCTTTTTTCGCGGACGTCCGGAGATCCCCCCTGGCGCCCAACCAGGCGGGCATCCGGTTTTCCTCCCGGCCGGAGGCGGAGTCCGCCTTCTATGACAGTATTTTCAGCTTTGCCGGGACCATCGGTGAGTTCCAGGACGAGATCGCCCGGATCAACCAGAGCACGGCGCCGGTGATCGTCACCGGAGAGGACGGCACGGGGAAGGAGACCATTGTCAGCGTGCTGTATATGCGCTCCCTGCTGAAAAACAACCCCCTGGTCTCCATCAACTGCAGCCTGCTGAACGAAAAGAGCTGGGCCTTTTTGATGGAGCACCACAACTCCCCCCTGGCGGACGGGGGCAACACGCTGTACTTCGCCAGCATTGACGTGCTCTCCACGGAGCGGCAGCGGCAGCTGCTGGCGGCGCTGTCGGAGATGGAGATCTGCCGCCGCAACCGGGTGATCTTCTCCTGCGTCTGCCAGTCCAGCGAGTACGTCTCCCCGGTGGGTTCTCTCTTCATAGACAAGCTCTGCTGCCTGTCCCTGCACATGCCGCCGCTGCGGCAGATGGCGGAGCGGATTCCAACCCTGGTAAACCTCTCCCTGAGCTATCTGAACGCGGACCTGCCCCGGCGGATTGTGGGGGTGGAGCCGGAGGCCATGGCGCTGTTACAGGAATTCCGCTGGCCCCACAACTACACCCAGTTCCGCCGGGTGCTGGGGGAGCTGGCGGTGACGGCGCCGGGCCAGATCATCACGGCGGAGGATGTACGGCAGCTGCTGCGGAAGGAGCGTCACGTGGGGGTGTTCTCCCCCCACGCGGAAAACGCCTCCGTTCCCCTGGACCTGAACCGGACCCTGGACCAGATCAGCCAGGACGTGGCCCGGCGGGTGCTGGAGGAGACCGGCGGCAATCAGACCGCCGCCGCCAAGCGTCTGGGCATCAGCCGCACGACCCTCTGGAGACTCCTCCAAAAATAGAACGGCTGGGCCGTGAAAAAGAAGAGCCAAGCGGCGTTCGTCAGTACAGCGAACACCGCTTGGCTGATTTTGGAGCGGAAGCCCTTGGAGACGGCGCGAGGTCCCGTCACAGGCGGAACCGGAAGGAGAAGACGTGATCCTCCGCCCCGCTGACCCGGAAGGGCTCCTCCACATCGCTGCCCCAGCTGTCGATCCCGCCTACGCCCCGCATGGCGCCGCAGAGGGTTACCACCGTGCGGACAGGCTGGGGCAGTTCCTCCAAATGGGCGGCCTGCTCCAGCTGCTGGGGCGTACAGGGGATGGCGGAGAAGGCGAAGGGGGAGTCCACCCGCTCCAGCGTCAGGCTGCTCCCGTCCGGCGCCCGCAGAAGGACCGCCTGGGTATCCACATGACAGCCGCATTCCTGGGGAACCAGGTAGGGCGGGATATGGGGCCGCTCCCGGTGCCAGCCGAAGACGCCGCCCCGCTTCCGGTCGGGGTAGGTCTCGCCGGAGAGGCCCAGCCACTCCACCCGCTCCGCCGGCTCCGGGGTGGCAAAGCGCAGGCCCAGCAGAGGGAGCCCGGGCCGGTCTGGACCGCCGTGGTAGTGGGTGGTCACGGTCACACTGCCGGTATCCTCCGCCGTGTAGGTCACATCGGTTTTCAGTCCGGGCAGGGCGGGGGCGGTGTACGTGAAGCGAATGGCCGCCCGGGCTTCCTGCTCCTCCAGGATCTGGATGTGCTCACACCGCTGCCAGCTGTCCGCCGCCGCCCAGATGGAGCTGTTCCGGGCGAAGCCGTTGCCCAGGTCATTCTCCGTAGGGGCCCGCCAGTAGGCAGGGCGGGGGGCCCGCCAAAGCCACTGGTGTCCGCCGCTGACCAGGGACACCGGCCCGCCCTCCGGGTAGGAGAACAGGATCTCAAAATCCTCTCCCCGCACCCCCAGGGCCCCGTCCCCGTGGGTGATTCGGAGGGGAGATTTTTTCGCTTTGAACACTGGCAGGGCTAGGGCGCTTTTCGCCCGCTCATTGGCCCTGTCGTGGGCCGCCCGCTTCTCCGGGGAGGCGTACCAGTACCGCACCTCCTGCATGGCGGGCTTTTCGGCGCCATCGGCGCAGAGGAGCCCGTTGCCGCTGAAGGCGTAGTCGGTCTGCCGCTCCCCGAAGTCCCCGCCGTAGCCCAGCACCCGGCGGCCGTGTACATCCGTGCGCCACAGGGCCTGGTCCATGTAATCCCAGAGAAAGCCCCCCTGATACTGGGGAAATTCCTCCCCAAGACGGATGTAGCGCTCCATGCCCCCCAGGGAGTTTCCCATGTTGTGCATGTACTCGCACAGGAGGAAGGGCTTCTTCGGCGCGCGTTCCAGATACTCCCGGATTTCCCAGGGCGGGGCGTACATCCGGCTCTCCACGTCGGAGACGCGGTCAAATTCCCGGCAGTGGAACACCCCCTCGTAGTGGACCAGCCGGCTGGGATCGTTTTCCCGGAAGAATTCCGCCATGGCCAGGATGTCCTCCCCGGCGTAGGACTCGTTGCCGCAGGACCAGAAGAGGATGGACACATGATTTTTGTCCCGCTCGAACATGGACCGGGCCCGGTCCACCACGCACTCCCGCCACTGGGGCAGGCTGCCCGGCACGTTCCAGCTGGGTTCCACCTGCCCCAGCTTCTGCCAGGAGCCGTGGCTCTCCAGGTTGGCCTCGTCCATTACATAGATGCCGTTTTGGTCACAGAGATGATACCAGGGGGTCTGGTTGGGGTAGTGGCAGGTGCGGACGGCGTTGATGCGGTTCCGCCGGAAGGTCTCCATGGCCCGGGCCATGTCCTCCGGGCCGATGGCCCGCCCGGTGTCCGGGTTCCACTCGTGGCGGTTGACGCCGTTGAGGACGAGCCGCTTCCCGTTGAGGAGCATGATGCCCTCCTTCAGGGCGAACCGGCGGAAGCCAATGTTGTAGGGGACCGCCTCGCATACCGTTCCGTCCGTCCCGCAAAGGGTCAGCGTCACCCGGTACAGCTCCGGGCGGGCATGGTCCCAGGGGCGGACGTTTTCAAAGCGGAAAGACTGGCTGCGCAGGTAGTTCCCCTCCGGGACCAGCTCCAGCGCGCCGTCGAAGAGGGCGCCCTGGGTCGGATGGGTGATACGGGCGCGGACCGTGCCCTCCCCCTCCAGCAGCAGGCGGACAGACAGCGTCCCGGTAACGTTGTCCTCCTCCAGCCCGGCCTGGAGCCACAGGTCGGTCAGGTGTACCGCCGGTTTGGCGTAGAGGTACACGGAGCGGAAGATGCCGCTGAAGCGGAAGAAGTCCTGGTCCTCGATCCAGGCGGCGCTGGAGCGCTTGTAAACCTCCACGCAAAGCCGGTTGCCGGTCTCCCGGAGGTAGGGGGTCAGATCGAAGTCGGAGGGGGTGAAGCTGTCCTCGGCGTAGCCCACAAACTGGCCGTTGAGCCAGAGATAGAAGGCCTGTTCCACCCCCTGGAAGCTGACGCAGACCGTCTTTCCCAGCAGGCCGGGGGCCAGGTCGAAGGTCCGGATATAGCTGCCCACCGGGCAGTCCTCCCAGTCGATCTCCGGCGGGCGGAGCTCCGCGTGGCCGTCCCAGGGGTAGAGGGTGTTGATGTATTGTATCTGTCCGTAGCCCTGGAGCTCCATGTGGCCCGGGACGAGAATGGTCCCAAAAGCGGAGCTGTCGAAGTCCTCCCGCCAGAAGTCCGCGGGGCGGAGGGCGGGCTTGGGGCTCCAGGCAAAGCGCCACCGCCCGTCCAGGGACTGGCGCAGGGAGGACGCGCCCTGTTCCAGCTCTTCCGCGGAGGCGTAGCACACGTGGTCGGAGTGAGGGTCCAGACGGTTCACCTGGAATACGGTGGGGTCGGTCAACCAGTCAAGGGCTGCCTGCATAGTGGAATCTCCTTTGTATGAATTTAGTCAGCTGCGTTATAGTCACCACAGCTGAAAAGAAGCAAATGCTTCTTTTCACCCCTGCGGCGCAAATGCGCCGCAGAGGCCGCGAAGCGGCCTGAGGCAGACTTCATGGACAAAACACAGCCCATTTTAATGGGGCTGGCGGACTTTGCCCGCCTGGAAAATCGAGTACCGGTTTTCCAGTGTTTTGACTATACTATATCACAAAAGCGTGAAAAGAGAAAGGGGAAAGCCGGGAATCGGAATGCCGGATTGCGCATATTGCGGTGGCTTTGGCGGGCCCGGCAGGGGGCGGCGCTCTTTCCGGCCCGTAAAAAACGGCCGCACCTGCCCGTTTGGGAGGCGCGGCCGGAGCGATGAGTTCCGCCCGTTCCGTTCAGAAGGGATATTTGCCTGCGGGGATGGGGGATGCGGGGTGGCCTCACAGGCTGCCGTCCGCCAGCAGGCGGTCCAGCTGGGAGAAAATCTGTCCATAGTCAAGGGCCTGGATCGAGGTGACATCCACGGAGAGCGTGTGCCCCAGACGGATGTCATAGTCCTTCTCTTTGCAGAAGGACACGAACTGCTCATAGCTCATGGAGGGAACAGGGGCCGCCGCTTCCGGAGCGGCGCCGGGCCGGTAGGCGTTCAGGAGGTGCCCGGGGTGCCGGGCGGCGCTGCGGTCCCTGCGGAGGCCTCGCTCATAGAGGACGTGCATGTCGCCGGTGAGCAGAATCGTCACGGCGGCGTAGCGGTGCCGCAGCAAAAGAGCCTCCAGGTCTGCCCGGTGCTTGCGGCAGAAGGGATATTCGATCAGCAGGGCCTCGCCGGTGTCCATGCGCCGGTCCAGGCGGGCGTAGAACTCCTGAAGGCTCCAGCGGTTCAGCTGTTCTTTCTCTGCGGCGCTGCGGAACCCGTAGCGGTCAAAGAACTCCTCCTTCACCGCGTCGTAGGAGACCAGTGACAGCGCCGGATAGTGGGCGCAGAGCTTGGAGGAGAAGCTGGTTTTCCCGCTGCCGGGACAGCCTGTGACAATCAGTAGGATGTTTTTCATGCGCGCTTCCTTTTTGCCCCCGGCGTCCATCCGGCGGGGGTCCAGTGTCTCCGGGAATCCAGGGCTTTCACCCCTGCGTCAGGCGCCGAAGAGAGCTTGCTCAATGCAGTCGCAGAGGATGTGCCCCATCATGATGTGGCACTCCTGTACCCGGGGCGTGTCGCGGCTTGGCACCAGCAGGGGATAGTCTGCCGGCGCCAGACAGGCCCCGCCGTCGCCGCCCAGAAAGCCCACGGTGGCGATCCCGGCGGAGCGGGCGGCCTCCATGGCCAGAAGGATATTCTCCGAGCGGCCGGTGGAGCTGAAGGCCCAGAGGATGTCCCCCGGCCGTCCCAGAGCCTCCACCTGGCGCTGAAAAATCAGGCGGTATTCATAGTCGTTGCCGATGGAGGTCAGGATGGAGGCGTTGCAGTTCAGGGCCACCGCCGGAAGGGCCGGCCGGTCAAAGCGGAACCGGCTGACAAACTCCCCGGCCAGGTGCTGGGCGTCGGAGGCGCTGCCGCCGTTGCCGCACAGCAGGACCTTCCCGCCGTTTTTCAGCGCGCGGATGGTCGCCTCCGCCGTTTTTTGCAGGACCGACAGCAGCTCCGGGGACTCCAGAAGACGCTGCTTGGCCTGGATGCTGTCCTGAATGGAGGATTGGATGAGCTGTTCCATGATTGCCTCCTCAAATGACATGGATGTCCCGGATGTCCAGGGCCAGATGGGTGGTTTCGCCCACCTGGTAGATCCGCTTCGTCTTGGGGTTGTTCTCGTGAACCGTAAAGCGGGAGCCCAGGAGATCCAGCTCATAGAGCTGGTAGGAACCCATGAAGGTGGACAGGGAGACCTCCGCCTGGAACAGGCCGTCCTCCCGCACCGAGCAGGCCTCGGGGCGGATCACCAGGGTACACGCGTCCCCGCTCTGATGGGGCCGCTGGCAGGGCACGTGCTCCAGCACCGTGTCCAGCAGGGCAACCGAGAGGGTGCCGTCGGGGTGTACGGTCTGGACGGTGCCGTGGAGGATGTTGGCGGTACCGATGAAGTTGGCGGAAAACTCACTCTCCGGGGAGTAATAGACCTCCTTGGGCGTGCCCATCTGGGAGATTTTGCCGTCCTTGAGAATGACGATCCGGTCGGACATGCTCATGGCCTCCGCCTGGTCGTGGGTGACATAGATGGCCGTGATGCCCACCGTCCGCTGGATCTTCCGGATCTCCGTGCGCATCTGGACGCGAAGCTTGGCGTCCAGGTTGCTGAGGGGCTCGTCAAAGAGCAGCACGCCGGGCTCCATGACCAGGGCGCGGGCCAAGGCCACCCGCTGCTGCTGGCCGCCGGAGAGCTCGTTGGTGTGGCGGTCCTCCAGGCCCGTGAGACCCGTGAGCTCCAGAATCCCCAGGACCTTCTTCCGGATCTCCTCAGAGGAGAGCTTCTTGATTTTCAGACCGTAGGAGATGTTGTCGTAGACATTCAGATTGGGAAACAGGGCGTAGGTCTGGAACACCATGGCGGTGTCCCGGCGGTCGGGGGTCAGGTCCTTGATGGACTGGCCGCCCAGTAAAATGTCGCCGCTGGTGGGCTTTTCAAAGCCGGCGATCATGCGCAGGGTGGTGGTCTTTCCGCAGCCGGAGGGGCCCAGAAGGGTGATGAATTCGCCGGGCTGGATCTCCAGGGAGATGTCGTCCACCGCGTAGACGTCCTTCCCGGACCCGCGCTTGTGGGGGTAGATCTTGCTGAGATGCTCGATTTTAACGCCTTTTGCCTTCATGATAGTACCTCCTTCGGCTCATTGGAACAGGTTCTTGCTGCTGGTGCTGTGGCCCATCCGCGAAAGGATGAGATTCATGATGCCCACCACCACAAACACGATGACCATCAAAATCACGGACAGAGCCGCGGCGTAGCCGAACTGGCCCTTGTCCACGTGCTGCATGACGCGGACCGTCAGCAGATTGTAGTTGGCGGAGACCAGGAAGATCACAGCGCTGATGGCGGTCATGCTCTTGACGAAGCTGAACACCAGACCGGTGTAGAAGGCCGGCCGGATCAGCGGCAGGGTGATGGAGGAGAAGACCTTGGTGGTCGTGGCGCCCAGGTCGGTAGCGGCCTCCTCGATGCTGGGGTCGATCTGCCGCAGGGCGGACATGCCGGAGCGGACGCCCACGGGCAGGCGGGTCATCACCAGAACAATCACCAGAATCCACAGCGTGTTGGTCAGAACCAAGGGCTTGGTGTTGAAGGTGAGGATGTAGCCCAGGCCGAATACCGTGCCGGGAACGGCCATGCCCAGCATCGAGACATACTCCACGAACCGCCGGCCGATAAAGCGCTTGCGGACCACCAGATACGCCACCACCATGGAGAGAATTCCGCCGATGGGAGCCGCCAGGATGGCGATGAGCAGGGTGTCCTTGACGGGCTTCATGCTGTACTGGAAGACGTAGTTGAAGTTCTTCATCACCAGGGTGTAGTCCGCGCCCCAGGTCTTGAAGAAGGCGCTGAGCACCAGGAACACATAGAACAGCAGCACCCAGAAGGAGATCAGCAGGCAGAGGAGGTTCAGGGGGATCATAATATGCTTGTCATCAATGAGCTCCCGGGTGCGGCTGGCCTTGCCGGTGAGGGTCACATAGGACCGCTTATCCAGCACGGCCTTCTGCACCACAAAGACCGCCACCGTGACCAGCAGCAGGATGGCCGCGATGGCCGTGCCGGTCTGGGTGTCATAGTTGCCGATGGCCTGGATGTAGATCTGGGAGGCCAGGGTCTTGTAGCCGCCGCCCAGGATCATGGGGTTGGAGAAGTCCGTCACAGACTCGATGAAGGACAGCAGAAACACATTGGCAAGGCCGGAGGCCAGCATGGGCAGCATCACCGAGGTGAAGACCTTCAGCCGGCTGGCGCCCAGGTTCCTGGCGGCCTCCTCCATGGAGACGTCGAAATTCTCCAGAAGGCCGTCCAGGGTCATGGCGGCGATGGGGAAGAAGACCATGGTCTGCACCACCACCAGACCCTTGAAGCCGTAAATGTCAAAGTCCTTGATGCCCAGGAGGCGGTAGGTAATCAGACCCCGCCGGCCCAGCAGCGTGATGGCGGAGAGGGCCAGAACGAAGGGCGGGGAGATGATGGGCATGATCTCAATGACGCTGAAGAGCTTTTTGAAGGGACTCTTTACGCACTGGCGCACATAGGCGAAGAGGAAGCCCACCACGGTGGAGGTGAAGCCCACCGTAATGCCAAGGCGCAGGGTGTTTCCAAAGGCGGTGCGGAAGTTGTTGCTTTGGAAAAGGTTGAGATAAGCGCTCAGGGAGAGGCTTCCGCTCTTGGGGTCCAGGAAACTGCCCTGCATGATGGAAAACAGCGGCAGCAGGACGAACAGCAGAAGCAGCGCAATGACGCACACAATGGAAAAGAGCAGGACCGGGTCCTGCAGGGGACCCTTGCGGATCAGGGGATTGGACTGGTCTTTCATGGCAGCAACTCCTCAAAATGAAACTGGACGGCAGGGGCGTTGGAAACCGCCGGGGATGGCGGGGGGGGAGGGAGACCCGGCCCTGTTGAACATGGGCGGAATGGGATTGGGATTGCACCGGGGCGGATTTTTGCCGGGGGAGGCAGTCCGGAATTCTGACGGATCGCAAATCAAATCCAGGCGCTTCCGGCGGAAAGGATGCCGGAGAGAGCGGCCTTTTGCCCATTCTAGAGCAGGATGGAGGACGCGGAACGCGTCCTCCATCCCAGTTTGTCGAAAAACGGGGGAGATTCCTTTGACGGGAAGGAGGGGTGTGTGCGGGGAACCCAGGAAGGGTTCCCTGCGCCATTTAAATCATAAGTTTTCAGAACTTTTTTAAAGTTCTGAAAACTTGCGCAGGCTGTCGAAAATATTTTTTCGACAGCCTGGGATGGAGGACGCGGAACGCGTCCTCCATCCGTCAAAGATCCTCGCTTAGTTGCCGGTCAGCTGGGTCCACTTGGCCGTGTTGTCGGCACGGGTGGCGCCCGCCCAGGCAGTGTCGTACTCGATGGTCTTGGCGTCGGCGATGGCGGCGGCGGCCTCAGGGGCCTCGGCGCCGGGGGCGGTCAGGAACTGGAACGCGCCGTAGTCCTTGAACATATTCTGGCAGTCGGGAGTCAGCGCCCAGTCGTAGAAGATCTTAGCGGCCTCCTGATCGGGACCGTCGGCCAGGATGGCCATGGCGCCCGTCTCGTAGCCGGTGCCCTCGGAGGGAACGGTGACGGTCAGCAGATCCTCATAGCCCTCCAGCTGGTTCTTGATGGCGTCGTGGCAGAAGCACACGCCCACGGCGATCTCGCCGGAGATGACGGAGGCGATGCAGCCGGAGCCGCGCTCGGTGTACTGGAGCATGTTCTTGTCCAGCTTGGTCATGTAGTCAAAGCCCTCGTCCTCGCCCATCAGCTGCAGGACGCTGGCTAGGATCACGTAGCCGGTGGAGGAGGCGGCGGGGGAGGCCATCATCAGCTCGCCCTCCAGCTTCTCGTTCAGCAGGTCCTCCCAGGAGGCGGGAGCCTCAATGCCCAGCTCGGCCAGGCGGTCGTTGTTGCTGACAAAGCCCACGTAGCCGATGTAGATGCCGGTCCAGTAGTTGTCGGGGTCCTTGTACTTGGCCTCAATGCCGGCGGCGTTGGGGGACTCATAGGCCAGCAGAAGGCCCTGCTCCGCAGCGGAGATGAAGGGGTCCGCCGGGCCGCCGAACCACAGGGACGCGGTGGGGTTGTCCTTCTCGGCCTGCACGCGGGCCAGGATCTCGCCGCCGCCCAGAACCACGCAGCTGGTCTTGATGCCGGTCTCGGACTGGAACTTCTCGCAGATGGCCTGGGTCTCGTCGTCAAAGACCGCAGAGTAGATGGTCAGCTCCAGATCGGAGTAATCCGGGGTGCCGGAAGGATCTTCCCCTTCCTGCTGCTTGTCGTCAGCAGGGGGATCTTCGGCGGGTTTGTCACCGCCTCCGCAGCCCACCAGGGAGAGGACCAGCGCCAGAGACAGTGCAAGAGCAAAAAACTTTTTCATTACATAACCTCCCTAAAAATGTTTGTGGAATGGTGCGTGTTCAGAACCTGATTCGTAACTGTGGGGATGCCGGATGGACGAGGTTTTTTCCGTCAGACAAGGAGCGCTTCCGCAGGAATCCTGACAGACTGCAAGGGAAAGCGGCGCGGCGCGGCAGATGGGACCCCGCGAAATCGAAAGAAAGCGAAGATTTCGTGGGGAGGGGAAAAAGAACGGAACTGAGGGAAATTCCTTCTGACGAAGACCGTCCAAACGGCGTTCAACGGTTGTGAATACAGGTTCTTATTTCAAGCGCCGGACGGGCGCTCAAAACCGAACCAGCCGGATCTTCCTGCGGATGGTCTCCGCCAGGGCGTCGTTGCAGGAGATCATGAGCTTTCGCAGGGACTCGTCGGGCTCCGCCTGGGCAAAGACCTCCTTTGCCGCGCGGACCCAGGAGACGTTCAGCTCCGTGCCGAAATTCAGCTTGTGCATACCCAGGCGGATGCAGGCGCGCACATCCTCGTCCCGCACGCCGGTGCCGCCGTGGAGCACCAGTGGGATGTCCACAGTCTGGTGGATCCTGGCCAGGACCTCCAGGTTGATCTCGGTCTTGGCCTTGTACTGGCCGTGATGGGTGCCGATGCCCACCGCCAGGGCGTCCACGCCGGTCTCCCGGACGAAGAGACGCGCGTCCTCCGGGTCGGTGTAGGGATAGGCCGCGACCCGCTCGCCCCGGCCCACGATGCCCAGCTCCGCCTCAATGGAGGCGCCGGCCGCCCGGGCCAGGGCCACGGCCTTTTGGGTGTTTTGGATGTTCTCCTCCAGGGGAAGGAGGGACCCGTCGTACATCACGGAGGTGAAGCCGCCGTCCAGAGCGGCCTCGAGATCCTCCAGCTTGTCCGCGTGGTCCAGATGGAGGGCCGTCTCGATCTCCAGCTCCTCCGCGATGGCGCGGACCACAGCGGCCAGCAGGGGGAAGCCGATGTACTTGGCCGTGGAGACGGAGACCTGGAGGATCACCGGCGTATGCAGCTCCGCCGCGGTGCGGGCCATCACCGGCACCACCTCCAGAGCGTGAATGTTGAAAGCCGGCACCCCGGTCCCGCCGGCCTTGGCCTGGGCCAGCATGTTTGCCATGGTACAATACATAATGGACGCTCCTGTTGTATAAAATCATTTGATCGTTTTCGATTAAATAAATTATAATGGATTTCCCTACCATCGTCAAGACGTGAAACTGGCTAAGGATCTCTGTCACTTTTTTGCAGAATAGACAAAATTCTATCCGGCGGTTGCAAAAGAAAACGGAGATTGATTATAATATGAATATGAAAATTCGGGGACCGGACATGGCGGCAAAGCCCTTTGCGGCGGTCCGGTCCGGCCGGGTGAGAAGGGAAGGTGGATTGCATGTATACATGGGTGGAATCCCGCAAGCTGCTGAAGCGGAACCAGATTCTCTCGCTCATCCGGCACAGCCCCAAGCCGCTGTCCCGCTCCGAGGTCAAGCGGCTTACGGGCTACAGCATGACCACGGTTTCCAACTGCGTCACGGCCCTTCTGGAGGAGGGGCTTTTGCGGGAGGACGCCTGCCAGGACACCGGCCGGCTGGGGCGAAAGCCGATTTTCCTCCACCTGAACGGGGAGGGCGGCTACTTTGTGGGCCTGGAGTTCAATGTGGAGCGCATCCACTGCGCGGTGCTGGATTTCGCGGGCCGGACCCTCTATACAAACGGCGCGGATCTCCCGGAGGGCGTTTCCCGGGAGGGCCTTTTGGAGCGGATTTTTGGGAAGACGGAGGAGTGCCTGGATCTGCTGGGGCCCCGGCGGGACCGGGTTCTGGGCATTGGCCTGGGGCTGCCGGGCTACATTGACGCGAAGAGCGGCATGGCGCTGTCCTGTCCCTATCTCCCGGAGTGGACGGACGTGCCCATTGTGCGGATCATGGAGGAACGCTTCCGCTACTCCTGCTGCATCGGCAATAATGTGAGCGCCATGGGGCTGGTGTTCAAGTGGCTGCCGGATTACCACGAGGATAACGACTTCCTGCTGATCTCCATTCGCTCCGGCGTGCGGTGCATCCCGGTGCTGAACCAGCAGCCCTACTCCGGCCGCTTCAGCTCCAGCGGGGAGATCGGCCATTTGAAGGTCTCCGCCGGAACCCGGGTCTGTGACTGCGGCCACACGGGCTGCCTGAACACGGAGGTGACGGATATCTCCATCCGCGCCATTCTGGAGGAGGGGATGGCGCGGGGGCAGTATGAGGCGGTGAAACGCCTGGCCGGCGGCGGTCCGCCCTCCAGTGCGCTGCTGGTACAGGCGGCGGTGGCAGGCGACGAGGAGGCCGCAGACCTGGTCCGCCGGACCGGCAGCCATGTGGGCCGGGCGGTGGCGGTGGCGGCGAACCTCTTTGCGCCCCAGAAGATCATCCTCTCCGGCCAGCTGGTCAAGGCCGGCGGGCTGTTCTTCGCGCCCCTGCGCCGCCAGGTGGAGGAGGAGTGCCTTCCCGCCGTGCTGAGACATGTGGAGATCACCTCCTCGCCCTTCAGCGACGATATCGGCGCCCTGGGGGCGGCGGCCTTGACGCTGGAGCGGGATTTCAATCCCATCTCCCACCTGACCAACTGAGACGCCTCTCCCGCCGCTCCGGGGCGGCGTGGGCGTCTTGCGGTCCGGGCGGTTGCGAAGAGCTCTTTTCCATGCGGCATGGGCTGCGGTGCCGCAGGCCGTATCAGCGGATTTCTGTGTGGATGATCCAATCCTCCGGCGGGCCCGTCTGGGCCTTGCCGGATCTTTTGCTGCGCGTTTTGGAAAGGGAGGGGCCAATTAGAAGGTGAGATCCTGCAGGGGCGGCGGTCAACCGTCCGTACTAAGGGGGAACCCGGAGGCCGGGCGGAGACGGGGGGGACCCCCCACGGGCACTATGCCGCCCCTGCGGGGTGTCTGGGAATCATCACGCAAATGCGTATTCGGGTACTCCTTTTTCTGAAACGCGCATTGCGCAACAGGGGAAAAAGGGGTATACTGGTAAACTATATGCGGCAGGATGATCCGGGGCCCTGTTGGCGGAGTTCCTGGGGCCGCGCATCCATCAAAATCGGCGAGACGCCGGGAGGCAGAGATTATGAAGCTTATGGCCATTGACGGCAATTCCATCATCAACCGCGCCTTTTACGGCATCCGGCCCCTGTCCACCAGGGAGGGGCTGTATACCCACGCGGTCTTTGGATTTTTGACAACGCTCCTGCGGCTGCGGGAGGAGGAACACCCGGACGCGGTGTGCGTCACCTTCGATGTCCACGCCCCCACGTTCCGCCACACGGCGGACACAGCCTACAAGGCCACCCGGAAGCCCATGCCGGAGGAGCTCCGGATGCAGATGCCGGTGCTGAAGGAGGTGCTGGACGCCCTGCGCATTCCCCGCTACGAGCTGGCGGGCTGGGAGGCCGACGACCTCCTGGGCACCATCTCCCGCAGGTGCGAGGCGGCGGGCTGGGAGTGCGTGGTGGTCACCGGGGACAAGGACAGCCTCCAGCTGATTACGGACCATACCAAAGTAAAGCTGGTCTCCACCCGCATGGGCCAGACCACCACCAAGGACATGACCCCGGAATCCTTCCGGGAGCAGTACGGCTTCGCCCCCCTCCACATGATCGACCTGAAGGCCCTCATGGGGGATGCCAGCGACAACATCCCCGGCGTCAGGGGCGTGGGGGAGAAGACCGCCATGGGCCTCATCCAGATGTACGGCTCCATTGACCGCCTCTATGAGGCCATGCCGGCGATCCTCACCGCGCCGGAGACCCCGGCGAAGCCCGCCATGGTGAAGAAGCTGGCGGAGGGGGAGGAGAGCGCCCGCCACTCCCATTGGCTGGCCTCCATCGTCACCGACGCGCCCCTGGCCTTTGCCCCGGAGGAGAACCTGGTGAAGACGCCGGGAGCGGAGGCCTACCCGCTGTTTTTGAAGCTGGAGTTCACCAAGCTGATTGAGAAGTTCGGCCTGGCGCCGGCGGCGGCCCCGGCGGCGGAGCGGGCGGAGTTCACCGCCGCGGTGGAGCAGGTGACCGATCCCGCCAGGGCCGGAGAACTGCTGGCGCTGTGGCGGAAGGCGGACCATGTGGCCGTCACCGCCCTGCCGGATCTCCAGGTTTTGGCGGTGGAGTGCCGGACCGGGGAGGACAGCGCCCTGATGGCGGAGCTGCGGTTTTCCTGGTATCAGGGGGACTGGAACGGCCTTCTGGCGGCGCTATTTTCCCAGGAAATTCCAAAAGCCGCCCACAACGTCAAGGACCTGACGCGGATTCTGCTGGAGAACCGCCTGCCGGCGGAGGGCTTCGTCTTCGACACCGCCCTGGCGGCCTACCTGCTGGACGCCACGGCGGGTAGCTATGATCTTCCCCGGCTGTTTGTCTCCTACTATAACGAGGAGCTGCCGAAGCCCCTGTTTTTGGAGGCGGACGCCTTCTCTCCCCTGAACGATACCCCCGAGGTGGCCGCGTCGCTGTACAGCCACACCACCGCGGTCAGCGCCCTGTATGAGACATTGTCCCGGCGGCTCCGGGAGAACGGCATGTGGATGCTGTTCAGCGGCGTCGAGCTGCCCCTGTGCCGGGTGCTGGCGGAGATGGAGCTGGCGGGGTGCCGGGTGGACCGGGCGGCCCTGGCGGCCTTCGGGGAGACCCTGGCCGCCCGGACGGCGGAGCTGGAGCAGACCATCTGCGGCATGGCCGGGGAGACGTTCAACATCAACTCCACCAAGCAGCTGGGGGAGATCCTCTTCGGTAAGCTGGGGCTGCCCCACGGGAAGAAGACCAAGACCGGATGGTCCACCAACGCCGATGTGCTGGAGAACCTCCGGTACGAGGCCCCCATCGTGGGGGCGGTGCTGGAGTACCGGCAGTACGCCAAACTGAAATCCACCTACGCCGACGGTCTCTTGAAGGCCCTGGACCCGGACAGCCGGGTGCGGACTCAGTTCCAGATGACCGTCACCGCCACGGGCCGTCTCAGCTCCACGGAGCCCAACCTCCAGAATATCCCCACCCGCACGGACCTGGGCAGCGAGATCCGAAAGATGTTTGTCCCGGCGGAGGGCTGCGTCCTGGTGGACGCGGACTACTCCCAGATTGAGCTGCGGCTGCTGGCCCATATCTCCGGGGATGAGGCCATGCGGGCGGCCTTCCTGGCGGGGGGCGACTTCCACGCCGAGACCGCCGCCAAGGTGTTCCACGTGGACCGCAGTCAGGTTACCCAGGAGATGCGCCGCAGCGCCAAGGCAGTCAACTTTGGGATTGTCTATGGCATCTCCCCCTTCTCCCTGAGTCAGGACCTGGGGGTCACCACGGCGGAGGCCAAGGCCTATATGGACGGGTATTTCGCCGCATTCCCCGGCGTGCGGCAGTATATGGACGGCGTGGTGGCCCGGGCCAAGGAGGACGGGTACGTAGAGACCCTGTTCCACCGGCGGCGGGACCTGCCGGAGCTGAAATCCTCCAAGTTCAGCCTGCGCTCCTTCGGGGAGCGGGTGGCGCTGAACATGCCCATCCAGGGCGCGGCGGCGGATATCATGAAGCTGGCCATGACCGCCGTGTGGAAGCGGCTGAGGGAAGAGGGCCTGGAGGCCCGGCTGGTGCTCCAGGTCCACGACGAGCTGATCGTGGAGTGCCCCGAGGCCGAGGCCGAGCGGGCGGCGAAGCTGCTGGAGGAGGAGATGGAGAACGTGGTCCGTCTCTCCGTCCCCCTGACGGCGGAGGCCCACTGGGGAAAGAACTGGCTGGAGGCGAAGGGATGACGAGAGAGGAACGGCGTCTCTTTCGGGAGACAGAGAAACAGCTGAAGAAGACCTGTAAGGAGCTGGGGAAGCGCCGGGGATGGAAGACTATTGCCGGAACGCAGTACCAGGTCCGGGGGGAGATTCTCTACGAGCTGATGGTCTTTTTACGGGAACGGGCCGGCGGGGGAATGGACCTGATGGCCTGGTGTACCTGCAAGCCCCTGGCGCTGGATGATATCTTCTGGAAGGTCTTCCAGATGGAGGAGGCCGCGGCGTCCCAGCCCTTCAGCTTCCATGTCCGGGGGGCCTTTACCGCCCGGTCCCTGACGCTGGACAAGCGGCGTGCGCCGCTGTCCGGGCCGGAGGAGCTGGAATCCGCCGTGGAGGCCGTCTTTGACCGGGCGGAGACCCTGGCGGCGGAGAATCCGTTTCCGGATCTGGCGGCCTTTCGGGCCCGGCTGGAGGCAGAGGAGCGCCCTCAGCCTCTGGGGATCATCCTCTGCCTCCTGGGCGAGGGGAATTACCCCAGGGCCATGGAGTGCATTGAGGAGAACCTGGCCAGAGGCGAGCGGGGCGGTTTCTCTCGGGAGAACGGCCGGCGGAGCATCCTGGAGGACGCCCGGGACTACTGCGCCGCCCGTCTGGAGGAGACGCTATGAAGCATTTGATTGTTCTGCTGGGCGTGATGTTTGTCTCGCTGTCGCCGGTGTTCCGGCGGTTCTCCACGGCGCCCTCCATGGTGCTGGTGCTGTATCGGGTGGGGTTTGCCGCGCTGCTGCTGACGCCCTACGTCCTGCTGCGGCACCGGGCGGAGCTGCGGCAGCTGAAGCGCCGGGAGCTGCTGCTGTGCATGTGCAGCGGCGTCTTTCTGGGACTCCATTTCAGCGCCTACTTTGAGTCGCTGCAGCTGACCGGCATTGCCGTGGCGGCGGTCCTGGTGAACACGGAGGCCATTTTTGTCACCCTGGGCTCCGTGGTCTTTTTGAAGAACCGGCTACCCAAAATGGCCTGGCTGGCGGTGTTCATCACCTTTGTGGGCAGCGTCGTTGTGGCGATGGCGGACCTGGCCGGCGGCGGCGCGCTGAAGGGGAACCTCCTGGCGCTGCTGGGGGCGGTCATGGGGGCGGCCTATACCCTGGTGGGCACCGTGTGCCGGCGGGGAGGGATCTCCACCACGATCTATACATACGTCCTGTACTTCTCGGCGGCGCTGACGGTGCTGGTGATCGCCCT
Organism: Oscillibacter sp.; assembly: GCA_022796315.1. GTDB lineage: Bacteria > Bacillota > Clostridia > Oscillospirales > Oscillospiraceae > Oscillibacter. The sequence goes on from JAAWIL010000012.1 coordinate 18,791, forward strand.
GGCGTCGGGCCTGCCCGTGGCGGGCTACGAACCCATCAACCTGCTGACGACCCTGGGCATGGCGGTGTTCTGCACGCTGATGGGGCACAGTGTGTACAGCTGGGGCCTGAAGTATCTGCCGGCCTCTTTCATCGCCACGGCGAAGCTGGTGGAGCCGGTGTTCGCGGGCGTGTGGGGGCTGCTGCTGTTCCAGGAGCGGCCGGGAATCCTGGTGATTGCCGGCGGCGCCGTGGTGATTCTGGGCATTGGCCTGTACTCCAAAGTGACGGAGGCGGAGTGATGGGACCGTTCCGGATTTCTTGGGTGGGGCTGGGATTTTTGCTGGCCCTGCTGGTGCCGAACCTTCTGTGGACCCGGTATCCGCCCCAGGGCTGCGACCCCTCCATGGAGAGCCGGGGACTCCGGGTCTTGGAGCGGGTGGGGCAGGTGTGGGTCACCTGTGCGGCTCTGGTGCTTCCGGAGTCCGCCGGACGGCCCCCGTCCCCCTGGTCCTGGTGGCTGATTACCGCCGTGGGCGTGATGATTCTCTATGAATTCTGGTGGGTCCGCTACTTCCGGGGTGAGCGGACCCTGGCGAACTTCACCGCGGGGCTCTTGGGGATTCCCGTGGCGGGGGCGGCGCTGCCGGTGCTGGCCTTTTTCCTGCTGGGAATTTACAGGAGAGCGGTCTGGATGCTGCTGGGCGTCCTGGTGCTGGGAATTGGCCATATCGGCATTCACCTCCAGCACCGGAAGCGAGCGAGAAAGGATGTGCGATGATTTGAATTCAATGAATGTGCGGATCGTTCCCATGAACGCCGACCACCTGGATGAGGTTGCGGCCCTGGAGCAGATCTGCTTCCCGGACCCCTGGTCCAGAAATCTGCTGGCGGAGGAATTGGACAACGCCCTTTCGGCGTTCCTGGTGGCCCTGGACGACAGCGGCCGTGTGGCGGGTTACGCGGGGCTCCAGGTGATTCTGGACGAGGGAACGGTGATGAATATCGCCGTGCGGCCGGACTGCCGCCGGCAGGGCGTGGCCGGAAAGCTGCTCCAGGTCTTTCTGGACTTTGCCCAGGGGAACCGCCTGGCCTTTTTGACGCTGGAGGTGCGGGAGTCCAATTATGATGCCATTGCCCTCTACGGAAGCCGGGGCTTCCGGAGCGCGGGACGGCGGAAGAACTACTATGAGCACCCGAGAGAAGATGCCATCATTATGACAAAGGAGCTTTACTATGGAACTGAAACTGCCGACTCAGGAGCAACTCCGGGTCATTTATAACCGGGATATGCGGGAGGCCTTTCCCGCCGATGAGATGAAGACCCTGACCTGGATGCGGAAGATGTGGGCGGAGGGCCGCTACCGGCCCTACTGCCTCTTTGACGGGGAGGAGATCGTGGGGGAGGCGTTCCTCTGGCTGGGTCACCCCAGCTGGGCGCTGCTGGATTTCCTCTGCGTGACCGCCTCCCGCCGCAACGACGGCCTGGGCGTCGTGATCCAGAAGGCCCTCCTGGAGGCGGAGCCCTCCGGAACCGTGATTTTCGGCGAGGCGGAGGACCCGGCCCACGCCCCGGACCCGGCGCTGGCGGCCCGGCGCATGGAGTTCTATCACCGCAACGGCTGGCGGGATTCCGGCTATGCGTCCGATATTTTTGGCGTGCGCTACCAGGGCCTCTACCTGGCGGAACACCCAGTGGATACGGCGGAGCTCATCGCGGAGCATCAATATGTTTACCGCACCTCCATGAGCCCCAAGGTGTGCCGCCGCTTTATCCGGATTCCCTGGGACCCCGGTTACCAGACGCCTAAGAATTGAGGAGAGGTTTATGAAGGTCTTAGCCTTTGAATCCACCTGTGACGAGACCGCGGCGGCGGTGGTGGAGGACGGCCGGCGGGTGCTGTCCGACGTGATTGCCTCCCAGGCGGATCTCCACGCCCTGTATGGCGGCGTGGTGCCGGAGATCGCCTCCCGGAAGCACGTGGAGGTGATCGCCGCCCTGACGGAGCAGGCTCTGCGGGAGGCCGGCTGTGCCCGCCGGGACATCGGCGCCGTGGCGGCGGCCTACGCCCCGGGCCTCATCGGCGCGGTGCTGGTGGGACTCAGCTTCGCCAAGTCCGTGGCCTTTGGGCTGGGGGTGCCCCTGATTCCCGTCCACCACATCCGGGGGCATATTGCCGCCAACTACCTGGCCTTCCCGGAGCTGGAGCCGCCCTTTCTGGCCCTGGCCATTTCCGGGGGCAATACGCTGATCGTGGATGTGAAAAGCTATACGGACATGGAGCTTCTGGGGGCCACCCGGGACGACGCGGCGGGGGAGTGCTTTGACAAGGCCGCACGGGTCCTGGGCCTGCCCTATCCCGGAGGGAAGCCCCTGGACGAGCTGGCCCGCCAGTCCCCCGGCGGGGTCTACCGGCTGCCGCAGGCCCAGGTGGACGGCGCGCCTCTGGACATGAGCTTCTCCGGCCTGAAGACGGCAGTGGTGAACCTGGCCCACCACGCCCGGCAGGTGGGAGAGCCCCTGGACCGGGCGGCGCTGGCCAGGGATTTCTCCCAGGCCGTCAGCGACGCCCTGGTGCCCCGGGCAATGGAGGCCCTGCGTCAGACCGGGCGGAAGACCCTCTGTGCCGCCGGCGGCGTGGCGGCGAACTCCGTGATCCGGGCGGACCTGGAGCGGGCCTGCGCGGACCGGGGCTGCCGGCTGTACCTGCCGCCTCTCCGGCTCTGCGGGGACAACGGCGCCATGATCGGGGCCCAGGGGTATTACGAGTACCTGGCGGGCCATACGGCGGGCATGGACCTGAACGCCTGGGCCACCCGGGAGATCTCGGAGGGCTGAGAGCCTGTTTAAAATCTCCCCGCGCATGTCTTGGCGGCGTATTATCCGCCCTGACTGCGTTAAAAATCCTTGCCATCCGTCAGGATGCCTG
>JAAWIL010000013.1 GCA_022796315.1 Oscillibacter sp.
ACCCTTGCAATCCGCCAGGATTGCGGCGGCTTTTTGCCTTGCTGGACAAAAAATCCCCTCGCCAATCCCCGCACGCTGAGATCCTAAACAGGCTCTAAGGAAGATCGGCGTGCCCATCCTGCGGAAGAACCGGTGTGTAGAGGCGGTTATCAACCGCCTTTGCAAAGGGAAATCCGGATCTTGAAGAAAGACGGGCGGCTCATAGCTGCCCCTACTATTGACAATTTAACAGTAGTGTGTTATTGTATCCACAGCACTACTGTATTTTTCGCAATAGTGACGCGGAGAGCGGAGGAGGATCTGGCGATGGACAAGGAGCTGTTTTTGCGGAAGCTTTCCCTGGCGGCCCGGTGGCGGCTGCCCTGGGGGGAGGCGGAGGAGGTCATCCAAGATTACCGGGAACTGCTGGCGGACAGCGGGGGAGAGGACTTCGGAGATCCGGTCCAGGCGGTGCGCCTGCTGGAGCGGCCGAAGGAGTACCGGCGATGGCTGACGGTATTTGTGCTGCTGGCCGTGGCTGCCTTGGCCGCGCCGGTGAGCGGGCTGTACAACCTGCCCTTTGATCTCGGTGTGGTGCTGTTTCTGCCGGTATTGGGGAATTTGTGGAGCTTTTTCTACCAAAATCAGGTGTTCCTGGCGGGACTGCCCCTGCTGGGGATGGCTCTGGCCTGGGGATGGTTTCGCAGGCACGGAGTGAAGCCGCCGGAGAGAGCCGCCTTTCGGCGGGTGTGCCCGCTGCTGGCGGTGGAGCTGCTGTTCCTGGCGGGAGCATGGGCCCTGTTTTGTCTGGCGGCGGCCCTGGAGTTCTCCGCCGGCGATGAGATCCTGGCGTTTTTGGACGCCTACCCCTGGTCCGTTCGCATTCTGCGGCTCTTTCTGGTGCTGGGAGGTCCCCTCTGCGGGGGACTGGGCGTCTGGGGCCTGGTCCGGGCCAGGACCAGAGACCGGCGCTGGCTGGCGGTGTACCTGCTGGGTGTGACCGCCGCGGGGCTCTGCGCGGAGGTTCTGGCGCTGTTCAGCGGCATGAGTATGGAGATCACCGCATCGGACTGGTGGGTCTCCTATGCCCGCGTGCTTCTGGATGTGACCGCCGCAGGCCTTCTGGGAACGGGGTGGGCCCTATGCTGAAAAAGGACCTGCTGGAGCTGTGCCTGCTCCGGCTGCTCTCCGGGGAAGACCGCTACGGCTACGAGCTCATCAGCCGTCTCCACGGGGGCTTCCCAGACACCCAGGAGAGCGCCGTCTACGCCCTGCTCCGGGGTCTTTGCAGGGAGGGGTATACAGAGAGCTACACCGGAACCGGCTCCGGCGGTCCCGCCCGGAAGTACTACCACCTGACTGTGGCGGGAGCGCGGAAGCTGGCCTTCCTGCTGGAGCAGTGGCGGGCCCTCCGGGAGGCCCTGGAGGCCCTGGGCGTCCGGTGATTGGACAAAATAGAATCCATACTTCGCGCAAAGCCTTTCCGGGCGCGGGCTCCCAAAGGAGGGACCCACGCCTGGAATTTTTTGAAGAAATCTTGTCTACCCCCTATGCAAAAGCGGAAAAATACGCTAAAATGAGAAGGACAATTTCTCAATCATGGAGGGTACGGTATGGCAAAGCCAGTCTATAAGCGCGTGCTCCTGAAAATCAGCGGCGAGGCTCTGGCCGGCGGGAAGGGGAGCGGCCTGGATTTTGAGATGATCGGCAGCGTCTGTGACGTGATCAAGGAGTGCCTGGACATGGGTGTCCAGATGGGCCTGGTGGTCGGCGGCGGCAACTTCTGGCGGGGCGCCAAGAACAGCGGCGGCAACATGGAGCGCAGCCGGGCGGACCACATGGGGATGCTGGCCACGGTGATGAACTGTCTGGCCGTGGCGGACGTCTGCGAGCAGAAGGGCATTCCCGTCCGGGTGCAGACGGCCATTGAGATGCGCTCCATCGCGGAGCCCTACATCCGCTCCAAGGCGATCCGGCACATGGAGAAGGGCCGGGTGGTGATCTTCGGCGCCGGCACCGGCAACCCCTATTTCTCCACAGACACCACGGCGGTGCTGCGGGCGGCGGAGATCAACGCCGATGTGATCCTGCTGGCCAAGAACGTAGACGGCGTGTACAGTGCCGACCCCCTGAAGGACCCCAATGCCGTGAAGTACGATTCCATCAGCTACAACGATGTGCTGGCCCAGCACCTGATGGTGATGGACTCCACCGCCACGTCCCTCTCGATGGACAACCACATCCCCGTGCTCCTCTTCGCCCTGAAGGACCCCCAGAACATCATCCGGGCCCTCAGCGGCGAGCGAATCGGCACGATTGTGGGGGAATGACCCGCGTATTCCAACAGGATTCCAAAGCCGGAGCCGCAGATGGACAGAGGCTCCGGCAGCAATGAATGAAACTGAGAACCTGTATCCACCATCTCAAATGCCGTCTGGGCGGGTCTTTTTCCGCCGCTCCGCGTTCCGTGTTCCTGCCATCCGTCAGGGTGCCTGTGAACATTTGCATTGACCGGCGATTGGATAGCCGTCGGCGGCTCTGCCGCCTTGCGGATATCACATGCCCTTGGGGTAAAAATTCCTCGCCCGGCCAGCACGTTTGATTATGAATACGGGTTCTGAACATTGAAAGGAGTTTTCCGTGATGTTAAAGGACGAATATAAGATTTATGAGGAAAAGATGAAGAAGAGCATCGACTCTGTGGCGGCGGACTTCGCCTCTGTACGGGCCGGCCGGGCCAACGCCTCCGTGCTGGACCGGATCATGGTGGACTACTACGGCAGTCCTACCCCCATTCAGCAGATCGCGGCCATCTCCTCTCCCGACGCCCGGACGCTGCTGATTACCCCCTGGGACGGTTCCGCCCTGAAGCTGATTGAAAAGGCCATTCAGAACTCGGATCTGGGCATCAATCCCCAGAATGACGGCCGGGCCCTGCGCCTGGGCTTCCCCCAGCTGACGGAGGAGCGCCGGAAGGAGCTGGTAAAGCAGATCCGCAAGTATGCCGAGGGCGGCAAAGTGGCGGTGCGCAACATCCGCCGGGACGCCATGGACAACTTCAAGAAGCAGGAGAAGCAGTCTGAGATCACGGAAGACGAGCTGAAGATGGTGGAAAAGGACCTTCAGAAGCTGACGGACGACAGCTGCAAGGCGCTGGACGACCTGCTGGCGAAGAAGGAAAAGGAGCTCATGGCGGTCTGATGGCAGGAAATCAAAGAGAAGCGGGGCGGCTTGCGCCGCCCCGCCATATTGCCATCATCATGGATGGAAACGGCCGCTGGGCCACCAAGCGGGGCCTGCCCCGCACCGCGGGACACAAGGCGGGGGCGGAGACCTTCCGCCGTATCGCCACCCACTGTAAAAACATTGGGGTCAAGTACCTGACGGTGTACGCCTTTTCCACGGAGAACTGGAAGCGGTCCGAGGCGGAGGTCTCCGCCATCATGGCCCTTTTGAAGAAGTACCTGGAGGAGGCGGTGGATACCATGGAGCGGGACCACATCCGGCTCCACTTCTTTGGGGACATGACCCCCATTGCCCCGGAGCTGCGGTCCTTGGCCAAGGAGACCGACGAGATCACGGAGCACCTCTCTCGGGAGGACTTCCAGGCCAACGTCTGTCTGAACTACGGCGGACGGGATGAGATCCTCCGTGCCGTCCGCCGGTTTGCCGGGGACTGCGCCGCGGGGGAGCGGAGCCCGGAGGACCTGGACGAGGCGCTGTTCTCCGGTTATCTGGACTCCGCCGGAATCCCGGACCCGGAGCTGATCATCCGCCCCAGCGGGGAGCTGCGCTTGAGCAACTTCCTGCTGTGGCAGTGCGCCTACTCGGAATTTTACTACACAGACACCCTCTGGCCGGACTTCGATGAGGCGGAGCTGGACCGGGCCATCGCGGCGTACCACAGGAGAGACCGCCGCTTTGGAGGCGTAAAAAAGTAAACGTTTTTGCTCCAGCTTTTTTTAAAAGCTGGCGGGGTGCAGGGGCGGAGCCCCTGCGGGCGCCGCGAAGCGAGCGGTGCATAATAAGGATGTGAAGATTTCATGAAATCAAGAATCCTGGTAGCGGTGGCTGGCGTCCCCATCCTGGTTTACGTGGTCCTTTGGGCACCCAGCGCCGTCATGCTGATTGCCCTGTGCCTCCTGGCGGGAATCGGAAGTATGGAGCTCCAGCAATGCGTCAGCGGCGTGAAGCGAAGCGAGCTGGTGGGTATGAGCGCGGGTGCCGCAGTGTTTACCGTGGCGTGGCACTATGACCGCCCCCAGACCCTTGCGCTGCTGCTCGTCTTGGAGACGCTGATCTTCTTCGGCTATGCCATCAGCAAAGGCGGAGAGGTCAAATTCAACCAGACCATGGCGGGCCTTTTCGGCAGCATCGCCATCGGCTGGTCCTTTTCCTCCTTCCTCCGCCTGGAGGCCTCCGGAATCCACCGGGCCTATCTGCTGTTGCCCTTCATTCTGAGCTTCGCCTGCGACACCTTCGCCTATTTCTCCGGGCTGACCCTGGGCAAGCACAAGCTGGCCCCCAAGGTCAGCCCCAAGAAGACGGTGGAGGGCTCCATCGGCGGTCTGCTGGGCAACGTGGCCTGCGGGCTGCTCTTCGCCTGGGTGATGGACCGCTGGTTCGGCGGCGGAATCGGCTATGGACCCATGGCCCTGATGGCCCTGGTCTGCGGCGCGGTGTCCCAGATCGGCGATCTCAGCTTCTCCCTCATCAAGCGGGAGTTCGGCGTCAAGGACTACGGACATCTCTTCCTGGAGCACGGCGGCGTTTTGGACCGGTTTGACAGCGTGCTCTTCGTGGCTCCCGTGGTGGAGCTGGTTTTCAAGTATGTTTCAGATTTCTGAGGTAGGATGAGCTTATGACGAATACAATCACAGTGCTGGGTTCTACCGGCTCCATCGGACGGCAGACCCTGGATGTGGCGGAGCAGCTGGGCCTCCGCGTCGCGGCGCTTACCGCCCACACAGATGTGGAGCGGATGGAGGCACAGGTGCGGCAGTTCCAACCCCGCCTGGCCGTGATGACCGATGAGGCGGCCGCCAAGGATCTGGCGGTGCGGATTCGGGACACGGAGACCCGCGTTTTGGGCGGCGCCGCCGCCCTGGAGGAGGCCGCCGCGCTTCCCAGGGCGGACACCGTAGTCACCGCCGTGGTGGGCATGGTGGGATTAAAAGCCACGCTTGCCGCCATCCGGGAGCGAAAGCGCATCGCCCTGGCCAACAAGGAGACCCTGGTCTGCGCCGGGGAGCTGGTGATGGACACGGCGGAGCGGTATGGCGCGGAGATCGTCCCCGTGGACTCGGAGCACTCCGCCATCTTCCAGTGCGTTCAGGGCTGCGCCGGCCGCCGGGAAATCCGTCGGGAGATCCGGCGGCTGATCCTTACCTGCTCCGGCGGGCCCTTCTATGGGAGGACGGCGGAGGAGGCGGGAAGGATGACCCGTGCCGACGCGCTGAAGCACCCCAACTGGACCATGGGCCCCAAGATTACCGTGGACTGCGCCACGCTGATGAACAAGGGCCTGGAGGTCATCGAGGCCATGCGGCTCTACCGGCTGCCGCTCCGGCAGGTGGATGTGGTGATCCACCGGCAGTCCATTGTTCACTCCCTGGTGGAGTTTCGGGACGGGGCCGTGCTGGCCCAGCTGGGCACGCCGGATATGCGCCTGCCCATTCAGTACGCCATGACGTATCCGGAGCGGAAGGAGAGCCAGCTGGAGCCCCTGGACCTGTTGACCTGCCCGCCGCTGACCTTTGCCCAGCCGGACCGTGAGACCTTTCCCTGCCTGCGGTTGGCCGAGGAGGCCGCCGCCGAGGGGGGTACTGCCTGCGCCGTGCTGAACGGGGCCAATGAGGAGGCGGTGCGGCTGTTCCTGGAGGAGAAGATTGGATTCTATGACATTCCCCGCCTGGTGGCGGAGGCCCGGGCTGCGGTAGGCGTGGTGCAGAATCCCTCTCTGGAGGAGATTCTGGCGGCGGACGGCGCGGCCCGGCAAAGCGTGCGGTCGAAGCAATAAGGAGCGTTTCATGAAAATCGTCTATATCCTGGCAGGCATCTTTATTTTCGGACTGCTGATTGCGGTCCACGAACTGGGGCATTTCATCACGGCAAAGCTCTGCGGCGTGCGGGTCAACGAGTTCTCCATCGGCATGGGGCCCGCCATCTGGCAGAGTCGGAAGGAGACGGAGGACTCCTGGGCGGAGGAAAAAACACGTTACAGTCTGCGGGCCTTTCCCATCGGCGGATTCTGCGCCATGGAGGGGGAGGACGAGGACACCGGAGACGCCCGCTCTTTCATGCGGCAGGGCTTTTGGAAAAAGGCGCTGATTCTGTCCGCGGGGTCCCTGATGAACTTTCTGGCAGGCGTGGTGATCATTCTGGTCCTCTCCATGGGGCAAGGGCAGTTCTATGTGGACCAGATCACGGAATTTGCCCCAGAGTTCCCCCTGGAGGGGGAGAACGGTCTCATGGTGGGAGATGTGGTCTACAAGGTAGACGGCTACCGGGCCTATATGAGCGGGGACACGGCCATGTTCCTGTCCTACAACGACGGCCAGGGCGTGGATCTGGAGGTCATCCGGGACGGGGAGCGGATTGTTTTGCGGGACTTCCCCATGTATCGCGGGACCTATCATGGACAGGAGGGGAAATTCGGACTGACCATTGGCGTAAAGGCCATTCCGGCCACGCTGCTTACCCAGCTTCAATTTACCTGGTATCAAGCCTTGGACTTTGTGCAGCTGGTGCGGTTCAGTCTGGTGCAGCTGTTCACCGGCGGCGCGTCGGTGGAGGATCTCAGCGGGCCGGTGGGCATCGTCTCCGTCATCACGGAGGTGGGCACTTCCGCCAAGTCGCCGTCGGCGGCCTGGCGCGGCATTGCCTGGTTCGCGGCGCTGCTGGCGGTGAATCTGGCGGTGATGAATCTGCTGCCCATTCCGGCGCTGGACGGCGGACGGATCGTCTTCCTGTTGGTGGACGCCGGGTCGATGCTGCTCTTCCGGCGGAAGATCCCGGAGAAGTACCAGGCGGTGGTGAATACCGTGTGTTTGGTGGTGCTGATGGGCTTCATGCTGCTGGTGACCTTCAAGGATGTGTGGAACCTGTTTCAGTGAATCGGGAAGGGGAAACTTTTCGGTTCACTGTGCTGTGGCGCAATAGGAGGAAAGAGAATGAACTTTACACTGCGGCCCTGGCGGGAGGAGGACGCGCCCGCCCTTGTTCCCTACGCGGACGATCCGCAGGTGGCCCAGAACCTGCGGGATGTATTTCCCAATCCCTACACCCTGGCGGACGCGGAGGGGTATATCCGCTCCTGCGTGGAGCAGGAGGGACATGGCCAACTCTGCCGGGCCATTGTGGTGGACGGTAAGGCGGCGGGGAGCATCGGCCTTTTCCTGGGAAATGATGTGTACCGCAAGAGCGCGGAGCTGGGCTACTGGCTGGGCCGGCCCTTCTGGCGGCAGGGGATCATGACCGCCTCCGTGGAGGAGATGTGCGCTCTGGGCTTCGCGGTCTGGGACATTGTCCGCATTTATGCGGAGCCCTACGCCAAAAACGCGGGTTCCCGAGGCGTGCTGGAAAAGGCCGGGTTCACGCTGGAGGGCGTCAAGCGGAGAAGCGTTTTTAAGAACGGGGAATTTTTGGATTCCTGTATTTACGCGAAATTGCGGGACTAGAATCGCTGTCCCCCAAGAGGTGCTACAATGACGAAACAGCTGATGGTGGGCATGGTCCCTGTGGGCGGCGGCGCCCCGGTGAGCATCCAGTCTATGTGTAATACGAAAACCGACGATGTGGAGGCCACGGTGCGCCAAATCCTGGACCTGGAGGCCGCCGGATGCCAGCTGATCCGGGTGGCTATTCCGGACCAGGCGGCGGCGGAGGCGGTAGACAGAATCCGGGAGCGGATTCACATTCCCCTGATTGCGGACATCCACTTCAACTACAAATTCGCTCTGGCCTGTGCGGAGCGGGGAATCGACGCCCTCCGGATCAACCCCGGCAACATCGGGGGGGAGGAAAAGGTCCGGGCGGTGGCGGAGATCTGCCGCCGGAAGCGGATTCCCATCCGCGTCGGCGTCAACGGCGGATCTCTGGAAAAGGAACTGCGGGCGAAGTACGGCGGCGTCACCGCCGAGGCCCTGGTGGAGAGCGCCATGGGGCACGTCCGCCTGCTGAACAGGTTTGATTTTGACGATATCTGCATCTCCGTCAAGTGCTCGGATGTGCCTTTGACCATGGCGGCCTACCGGCTCCTCAGTGAGCGGACGGACTACCCGCTGCATCTGGGCGTCACGGAGGCGGGAACACCCTCCATGGGGATGGTGAAGTCCGCCATGGGCATCGGGGGCCTTCTCTGCATGGGCATCGGCGATACCATTCGGGTGACCCTCACCGCCGATCCGGTGGAGGAGATCTTTGCTGCCAAGAAGATCCTGAAGGCAGCGGGGCTCCGGAGGGAGGGTGTGAATCTGATTGCCTGCCCCACCTGTGGCCGTACCCGCATCGACCTGATTCCTCTGGCGGAGGAGGTGGAGCGGCGGCTGGCAGACTGTGAGAAGACCCTCACCGTGGCGGTGATGGGCTGCGCGGTCAACGGCCCCGGAGAGGCCGCCGCCGCCGACATCGGTATCGCCGGCGGGAAGGGCGAGGGGCTTCTGTTCCGAAAAGGAGAAGTCCTTTACAAGGTGCCCCAGGAGCGGCTGGTGGACGCCTTGATGGAGGAGATCGCGAAGCTGTGACGCCCCAAGCAAGACCGCTTACGCGGTCCCCTGCGGCACAAGACGCTGAATGGATTACGGAGAGAGCACCATGTCAAGGAATATCCCATTTTTTGAAATGTTTACAGAGTTACAGACCTCCCCGGAGCTCCGGCTGATGCTGGCCGGGGCGCTGCTGACGGAGGCCTGCATTGACCAGGGGGACCGCTCCATCAGTTTGCACATGAGCGTGGAGAACACCCTGTCCTCGGGGGATCTGGAGCGTTTGCGGGCGGCACTGCAGGCGGTCTATGGGTTCAGCCAGGTGGAGATTGCCTGCAAGGCTCCGGAGCGTGCGGCCCCCGCGCCGCCGGAGCCGGGCAGGGAGCGCAAGTCCTCCGGCGGAGAGAAGAAGACCGGCAAGGTGCTGATGGGCGGACCCATCAAGGGAAAATCCGTTCCCATCCGGACCCTGGATTTGAAGATGGGGAACACCGCCGTGACCGGTAAGGTGTTTTTCTTTGACTGCCGGGAGACCCGGCGGCCGGGGATGTGGCGGCTGAGCTTTGATATGACGGACTACACCGGCTCGGTCACCATCCAGAAGAACCTGACGGAGAAGGAGGCCAGGGCCCTGGAGAAGACCGTGCAGCCGGGAATGTGGCTCACGGTACAGGGGAAGATGGAGCCCACCTGGGACGGCAAGGATGTCCAGTTGAATCCCCAGAACATCAATACCGCCCAGCATGAGCCCCGGCAGGACAACGCCCCGGAGAAGCGCGTGGAGCTGCATCTCCATACCCAGATGAGCAGCATGGACGCCCTGACGGACACCAAGGCCGTCATCCAGCAGGCCATCCGCTGGGGCCATCCCGCCATTGCCATCACAGACCACGGCTGCGCCCAGTCCTTTCCCGCCGCCTGGCATGCCGCCGGGAACAAGATCAAGATCCTCTATGGCGTGGAGGGCTATTTTGTCAACGATGTGGACGACCGGATCGCGGTCCACGGTATGGGGGATGGGCCCCTCAGCGGGGAGATTGTCTGCTTTGATATTGAGACCACAGGACTCCGGGTGGACCGGGAGGCCATTACGGAGATCGGCGCGGTGGTGCTGAAGGACGGCGAGATCACCGAGCGGTTCCAGACCTTTGTGAACCCCGGCAGGCGGCTGACGCCGGAGATCATCGGCCTCACCGGCATCACTGACGAGATGCTCAAGGACGCACCGTCCCAGGCGGAGGCCCTGGGGGCCTTTTTGGAGTTTGTGAACGGCCGGCCCCTGGCGGCTCACAACGCGGAATTTGACATCGGATTCATCCGCAAGGGGTGTGCCGATGCGGGGCTGGACTTCCAACCCACCTACATCGACTCCCTGATCCTGGCCCAGAACCTGCTGCCGGGCTTGGGGAAGTACAAGCTGGACATTGTGGCGGAGCACTTGGATCTGCCCGCCTTCAACCACCACCGGGCCAGCGACGACGCGGCTACGGTGGGCTATATGCTGATTCCCTTCTGGAAGATGCTGGAGGAGCGGGGCATCCGGACCCTTCAGGCGGTCAATGGGGAGATGGAGAAGCTGCGGCCCGCAGGGGGGCGGGTGAACCGCCATCCCCGGCACATCATCCTGCTGGCCCGGAACAAGACGGGACTGAAGAACCTCTACCAGATGATCTCCGCCTCCAACCTGAAGTACTTCAAGCGAGTGCCCATCATCCCCAAGAGCTTTTTGAAAGAGCACCGGGAGGGGATCATCGTGGGCGCGGCCTGCGAGGCGGGGGAGCTGTTTCAGGCCCTCAAGGATCACAAGGACTGGGCGGAGCTGAAGCGGATCGCGGCCTTCTATGACTACCTGGAGATCCAGCCCCTGTGCAACAACACCTTCATGCTGCGAAACGGCGATGCCCGGAGCGAGGAGGATCTGCGGCAGTTCAACCGGGAGATCGTCCGGCTGGGGGAGGAGCTGGGAAAGCCCGTCTGCGCGACGGGAGACGTCCATTTCCTGGAGCCCGAGGACGAGGTGTACCGCCACATCATTTTGGCCTCCAAGAAGTTCGCCGACGCCAACGAGCCCCTGCCCATCTACTTCAAGACGACGGAAGAGATGCTGAAGGAGTTCTCCTATCTGGGAGAGAAGAAGGCCTACGAGGTGGTGGTGTCCAACACCCGCCTGGTGGCCGACCAGGTGGAGACCTTTGAGCTGCTGCCCAAAGAGCTGTTTCCGCCCCGGCTGGAGAACTCTGAGGAGGACCTGAACCGTTTGGTGTGGGAGAAGACCCACCGGCTGTACGGCGAGGACCCGCCCCAGCTGATTGTGGACCGGCTGAACATTGAGCTGGGCGGCATTCTGGGCAAGTATGACGTGGTGTACATGTCTGCCCAGAAATTGGTCCAGCGGTCCCTGGAAAACGGTTACCTGGTGGGTTCCCGCGGATCTGTGGGATCGTCTCTGGTGGCCTATATGTCCGGGATCACGGAGGTGAACTCCCTTCCGCCCCATTACCGCTGTCCCCAGTGCAGAAACAGCGAGTTCATTCAGGACGGGTCGTATGGCTGCGGCGCGGACATGCCGGACAAGAGCTGCCCTGTCTGCGGCGCGAAGTACGAGAAGGACGGCTTTGACATTCCCTTTGAGACGTTCCTGGGCTTTGGCGGCGGCAAGGTGCCGGACATCGACCTGAACTTCTCCGGAGAGTACCAGGCCCGGGCCCACCGCCACGCCATTGAGATGTTCGGTGAGACCCAGGTCTTCCGGGCGGGCACCATCGGGACCCTGGCGGAAAAGACCGCCTACGGCTTTGTGAAGAAGTATCTGGAGGAGAACGGCATGACCGCCGGCCGGGCGGAGGAGAACCGGCTGACCCTGGGCTGTGTAGGCGTCCGGCGCACCACCGGCCAGCACCCGGGAGGACTGGTGGTGGTGCCCGACGACAAGGACATGGAGGACTTCTGCCCGGTTCAGCACCCGGCGGACGCCGACGACTCCGACACCATCACCACCCACTTTGAGTACCACTCCATGGAGGACAACCTTCTGAAGCTGGATATGCTGGGACACGATGATCCCACCATGGTGCGCATGATGCAGGACCTCACCGGCGTGGACCCCCAGAAGATCCCCCTGGATGATCCGGACACCATGTCTATCTTCACCTCCAGCAAGGTGCTGGGCTATGAGAACGACGAGATCCTGGGCCCTACCGGGGCCGTGGCGATTCCGGAGTTCAACACCCGCTTTACCCGGCAGATGCTGGTGGACACCCAGCCCACCAATTTCAACACCCTGGTGCGGCTCTCCGGCTTCTCCCACGGTACCGACGTGTGGCTGGGCAACGCCCGGGAGCTGATCGTAAGCGGCACCGCCAGTGTTCTGGAGACCGTAGGCTGCCGGGATGACATCATGCTGTACCTGATCTCCAAGGGGTTGGAGCCGAAGATGAGCTTCAAGATCATGGAGTCCGTCCGAAAGGGCAAGGTGAAAAAGGGCGGCTTTGAGCCCGGCTGGGTGGAGGCCATGAAGGAACACGAGGTGCCCGCCTGGTACATCGACTCCCTGGCCAAGATCGGCTACCTCTTTCCGAAGGCCCACGCGGTGGCCTACGTGATGATGGCCTTCCGGATCGCTTGGTATAAGGTCCATGAGCCCCTGGCCTTCTATGCCACCTTCTTCTCCGTCCGGGCCAAGGCCTTTGATGCGGAGTTCTGCTGCGCCGGCATCGACGCGGTGAAGCGGAAGATCCGGGAAATTGAGAACAACAAGGACGCCACGGCGGTGGAGCAGAGTCTGCTGACCACGCTGGAGGTCTGCTACGAGTTCTACCTGCGGGGCTTCCACTTTGACACCATCAGCATCTATGAGTCCGACGCCACCAAGTTTAAGATCACCGACGGCGGGCTGCTGCCGCCCTTCACGGCGGTCCACGGCCTGGGCGACACGGTGGCCATTGACACGGTGGAGAAGCGGGAGGGAAAGAGCTTCATCTCCATCGAGGAGTTTGCCATGTGCTGCAACAAGCTCTCCAAGACCCATATTGAGCAGCTGAAGTCTCTGGGGGCCTTTGCCGGAATGGCGGAGACCAGTCAGATCACGCTGTTCTAGGATCTCCGAATGGTGAGGAGCGTTTTGCGAAACTGCATGAGAGGATGCTTGAAACGAGGTCCTATGAAAAAACCGGTGTGTTCCGGGACGGGAAAGGCCCTCCCGGAGGATCAGGCTATTTTTTCAGATAGGTCTTGCAGTTTCCTGGATTTTATGGGATAATCATCCCAATGTGTTAAGAAGAAATATCCGGACTGTTCCCGGGGAATGGGCTGGAGACGAACCGCGTTTTGCGCTGAAAACAGGAGAGAACTGCTATGCTTCCACAAAAGATTGCCTTGCTGACGGATTCCTGCGCGGATCTGTCCCGTGAGACGGCGGAGAAAAACCACATCTTTGTGGTGCCGCTGCGGATTCTCTGCGCCGACGGTGAGTATGCCGACGGCGTAGACATCTGCGGCGCCGATATCTACCGCCGCCTTAAGGGCGGGGAACTGCCCCAGACTTCGCTGCCGGCGGGACAGGATATCGAGGATGTCCTGAGGCAGATCATCGCGGAGGGGTATGACGGCGTGATTGCCGTGATGCTCTCCGGCGGGCTGTCCGGCACCTATAATCTGGTGCGGCTGGTGGCGGAGGAATGCGGCAAGGCGCTGCAGATCCGTGTCTATGACTCCGTCAGCGGCTCCCTGGGCCAGGGCATGACGGTATTGCAGCTGGCGGAGGACATCCGCGGCGGCATGGACTGGGAGGAACTGACGGAGCGCAGGGTGCCGCAGCTGATTGCCAACACCTTTCCGTTCTTCTCCGTGGATACCCTGGAATACCTGCAAAAGGGCGGGCGCATCGGCAAGGTGAGCGCCACGGCGGGAACGCTTCTTCAGATCAAGCCCATCATCACCTTCGCTCCTGACGGCCAGCTCCAGTCCATCGCCAAGGTCCGGGGCCGGGGACAGGTGATGGGAAAGCTGGTGGATATGGCGGTGCGCTCCTGCGGGGAGCACCGGCGGTACAATCTGGCGGTGGCCAACGGCGGTGCGCCAGCGGAGATGGAGCAGGTCCGGGAGAAACTGATGGCGGCTCTGCCAGACTACGACCACATCTGGGAGGGAGAGATCGACGGGACGCTGAGCGTATACATCGGAGACGGCGTCCTGGGCACAGCGGTCCAAGTGCTGGACTGATTCTCAGAGGAATGAAAGAACGGACGCCTATGGGCGTCCGTTCTTTTCGCAATTCTGCTGCCGTTCCCTTGACAGACCATCGTCAGCCGCGCTGGCTATAGTTCCGGCATACGGTCCGGGCCTCCTGAGCCAGCCGTTCCTCCTCCACAGTCACCAGGCGGCCGTCCCGCACGACGATACGCCCGTGAACGACGGTGTAATCCACCGGGCCCCGGAGACCCACGGTGCCCAGCACATCGGCGGGGCTTCCTTCGCAGCCCGCCAGCTCCAGCCGCCGGGAGTCCACCAGGAAGAAATCGGCGCACTTGCCCACTTCCAGGGACCCCAGATCCGGCCGGCCCAGCAGCCGGGCGCCGCCGGCAGTAGCCAGCTTCAGCACCTGATAGCCTGAGGGAGCCGCCGCACTGGAGTGGAGCCGGTGGAGCAGATAGCACACCCGGAGTTCCTCCAGGAGGGAGGAGCCGTCATTGCTGGCGGAGCCGTCCACCGCCAACCCCACCGGGATCTCCAGGGCCAGCATCTCCGGAATCCGGGCGACGCCAGAGGAGAGCTTCATGTTGGAGATGGGGCAATGGGCCACGCCGGTGCCGGTGCGGCTGAGCTCCCGCAGTTCCTCGTCGTTGAAGTGGATGCCGTGGGCATACCACACATCCGGCCCGGTCCAGCCCAGGGAGGCCATGAACTCCAGGGGGCGGACGCCGTGGTGGGAGAGCATGTAGCGCTCCTCGTCCAGAGTTTCGCACAGATGGGTATGGAGCCGGACACCGTACTGCCGCGCCAGAAGGGCGCTCTGCCGCAGCAGCTCCGGGCTGACGGAGAAGGGGGAGCAGGGGGCCAGGGCCACCTGACGCATGGAACCGGGGGCTGGATCGTGCCAGGCCTCAATGGCCCGGATGGAGTCGGCCATGATCTCGTCCACGGTCTGGACCACGCTGTCCGGGGGCAGGCCGCCGTCCTTCCGGCTGAGATCCATGCTGCCCCGGGAGGCGAACATCCGGATGCCCAGCTCCTCCGCCGCAGCGAATTGGGCCCCCAGCAGGTCCCCGCTGCCGGCGGGGAAGACGTAGTGGTGGTCAAAGCAGGTGGTGCAGCCGTGCTTCAGCAGCTCCCCCATGCCGGTGAGGGAGGACAGGCGGACTACCCGCTCGTCCAGGTTCTTCCAGATCTCGTACAGGGTGGTGAGCCAGTCGAAGAGCTCCATGTTCTGTACCTGAGGCAGGTTTCGGGAGAAGACCTGGTACAGGTGGTGGTGGGTATTCACCAGACCCGGATAGCACCAGAGATGGCGGCCGTCCAGAACGGTGTCGGCCTGCTGGGGCAGGTCCGGGCCAATGGCCCGGAGGAAACCGTCCTCACAGTAGAGATCCACATCCCGTTCGATCCGGTCCGCTCCGTCGCAGGTAATCAGGGTGTCAAGCTGCTTGACCAGCAGAGACGCCATGGGCGTATCCTCCTTTGCTTTCGTAGCGTTCAGACAGGAATTGGTATAAAGGGATTTTGGTTTACAGAGTCAGTGTGCCCAGGAATTTCTGGATTCGATCCAGGCCTTCCCGCAGGTCCTCATCGGAGTAGCAGTAGCTCAAACGCACATACCCCTCGGTGCCGAAGTAGACCCCGGGAATGAGGCCCACCAGGCCCTCCTTCAGCATCTTCTCACAGAAGGCGAGGGAGTCCATGCCGTACTTTTGGATATTGATGAACATGTAGAAAGCGCCCTCCGGCTCCTGGACCTCCAGGCCCATGTCCGTGAGCCGGCGGTATACCGTATTCCGCCGCCGCCGGAAGATCTCCACGATCTCCTTGGTGTCGCTCTCCAGCGCCGCCACGCAGGCCCGCTGAACAAAGGCGGGAGCGGAGACCACGCTGTACTGGTGGAAGATCTCCATCCGGCTCCGGATGGGGGCGTCCGCCAGACACCAGCCCAGCCGCCAGCCGGTCATGGCATAGGGCTTGGAGAAGCTGTTGATGACGATGATCCGGTCCCGCATGTCCTGGTACTCGGCGAAGCTGTGATAGTCCTCCGTGTAGACCAGGGTCCGGTAGACGTCGTCACAGAGGACAAAGATGGGCTTGTCCTTTAGAAGCGCGTGGACCGCGTCCAGGGTTTCCTGGGTATAGATACAGCCGGTGGGATTGTTGGGAGAAGTGAGGATGATGGCCTTCGTCCTGGGGGTGATGGCCGCAGCCAGAGCGGCGGGGTCAATCTGGAAGCGGTGGCGCTCCGTGGGCAGGGCCACCGGAACGCCCCGGCACAGCTGGGTGATGGACTCGTAAAGACTGAAGGCCGGGGTGGGGATGATGACCTCGTCGCCGGGGTTCAGCACGGTGGACAGGGCGATGAACAGGCTCTCCGTGGCGCCGATGGTGAGGATGATCTCGTCGGGGGAGTAGCGCAGCCCGTGGGTCCGCTCCTCAAATTGGGAGATGACTTCCAGCAAGTAGGGATAGCCGTTGCCGGGGGGATAGTGGGTGTCATTGTCGTCCAGAGCGGCCTTGGCGGCGGCCTTCACCGCCTCCGGTGTGTTCAGGTCCGGCTCCCCGATGGTCAGGGCGCATGCGCCCGGGGTATTCCGTACCTGGAAGGTAAAGCGGCGGATGCCGGAGAGCTCTACTCCCAGCACGGCGCTGTTGAGTGTCAGATCCATGAGATGCACGCTCCTCATTTTTGATGTGGTATTCAGTATATGCGGGTCCCAAAAGGATGTCAAGGTCCTCTCCGCAAGGGCTGAGCGGGCCGGCATGCTTCGCGCGAAACGTGATTCGATACAGCGAAAGAGGCCTATGCCAGCTGGACAAGATGCTCCAGAAACGCTGTGCCGGCGGGGAGGATGGCCTCATCATCAAAGGTGAAGTCCGGCGCGTGGAGCTCCGGGGTGTTTCCCGTTCCCAGGAAGAAAAAGACGCCGGGGACCTGCCGCTGGTAGAAGGAGAAGTCCTCTGCCGCCAGGGCGGGCCGCTCCAGCAGGGCCGGGGCATCCGGTCCCAAAGCGGCGCGGACCGTCTCATACAGCCCCTCGTGATTCCAGACCGCCGGGTAGCCCTCGCTGAGGAAGACCGTGACGCCGCAGCCGTGTTCCGCCGCGATCGCCGCGCCCAGATCTTCCAGGCCCCGCCGGCAGAAGCGGTAGGTCTCCTCCTGATAGGTCCGCAGGCTGCCCTCCAGCACGGTGGAACCGCTGACGGCGTTGCGGACGGCGCCGGAGGTCAGTTTGCCAAACCCCAGGACGTGGGGCTGTTCCGGCGGCAGGCTGTCCGCCAGGGCCAGGGCCCGCTGATAGTAGGCCACCCCCGCCGCCAGGGCGTCCCGGCCCTCGGAGGCCCGGGAGAGGTGAACGCTCTGCCCGGTGACCGTGACGGTGACCTCATTGGACCGGGCCATGAGGGGGCCGGGGCGGGAGAAGACCTGCCCGGCGGGGAGGTTCGGCCACAGATGGAGGCCGAAGATCCGGGTGACGTGGCAGCACTTCAGGATGCCCGTCTCACACAAGGGCCTGGCGCCGCCGGTGGTCTCCTCGGCGGGCTGGAAGAGGAACAGGACGTTCCGGGGCAGACGCTCCAGGTGCCGGGAGACATACTCCGCCAAGGCCAGGGCCATGGCGGTGTGGCCGTCGTGGCCGCAGGCGTGCATTTGGCCGGGGTGGGCGGAGGCGTAGGGGAGACCGGTACGTTCCTGGACCGGCAGAGCGTCCAGATCCGCCCGAAAGGCCACGGTTTCCGGCCGGCCGGCGTCAAAAAAGGCGCAGACGCTGCCGGAGATGGGAGAGGTACAGCGGCAGGACAGCGGTTCCAGGACCGAGCGCAGGTAACTGACCGTTTCCGGCAGCTGGCTGTCCAGCTCCGGAATCCGGTGCAGGGCCCGGCGGTGGTTCACAACAGAAGACATAGACTTCCTCCAAGACAGAAACAGGTTCAGCGGGTTCCCCAGGTTCCCGCCATAGATTTTCTCCAAGCGGAGCGCATTTTCGCACTGCGGAGGACCGCTGAGAGCTGCCCCTACTATACCACGCCCGCCGGGCAAGGGCTACGCGGAAGGGAAATTTTCGGCACTTTTTACAAGATTTTTTTTCAATTCCCCGCTTGCAACCCCGTAGGGAAGATGGTATGATAACGAAAAATGAGATAGAGGCGCGGAGAAGATGGCATCCCGGGAGCCGGCGGGCTGGGAAGGGGATGGAGGCGACTCCGCCGAACCCTTGTCCCAGGCATGGGCGGAGGGTGGGCCCGCAAGAAATACCTGCGGGACTGTCTGCGGCGCTGCCGCAGGGGCGCTATCCGCTTACAGAGTTTGTATCCTCCAAGGGGGGTATCTGTCGGCAGAGGCGTGTCTCTACCGACTTTTTCTTATGCTAAAAACGGATGGAGGACACGAAAAAATGAAATTTGAACACATTCAGGGCTCAATCGTTGCCATGATTACGCCCTTCCACCAGGATGGCAGTGTGCATTTTGAAGTACTGACGGAACTGCTGGAACGGCAGATCGCCGCCGGGACCGACGCCATTTTGACCCTGGGCACCACCGGTGAGTACCCCACCATGACCCATGAGGAGGATGCCTCCGTGGTGGCCCATACCATCCGGGTGGTAAACGGCCGGGTGCCGGTGATGGTGGGCAGCGGGTCCAACTGCACTGCCACCCAGATTGAAAAGAGCATCCAGTATCAGGACATGGGAGCGGACGCCCTGCTGCTGATCGCCCCTTACTACAATAAGGCCAATCCTGAGGGAATGTACCGCCACTTCGCCGAGACGGCGGACAAGGTCCACATCCCCTGCATCCTCTACAACGTCCCCGGCCGCACCGGCTGTTCCATCCCGGTCTCGGTGGTGGAGAAGCTCAGCCGGCATCCCAACATCGCCGGCATCAAGGAGGCCAGCGGGGACATGTCCTACATCATGAAGCTGGCCCGGTTCGCGGGTCCGGACTTCGCCCTGTACTCCGGCAATGACGACATCACCATCCCGCTGCTCAGCGTGGGCGGCAGCGGCGTGATTTCCGTCTTTGCCAACGTCATGCCCGCCATGTGCCACCAGATCACCACCGACTTCCTGAACGGCCGGCAGGCCCAGGCGGTGGAAAACCATCTGAAGTACCTGACGCTGATGAACGACCTCTTCCTGGAGGTGAATCCCATCCCGGTGAAGACCGCCATGAATATGATGGGACTGAACGTGGGACCCATGCGGATGCCGCTCTGTGAGATGAGCGAGGCCAACGCGGCGACCCTGCGGCGCAGTCTGGAGGAGGCCGGCCTGCTGTGAGATACCTGTTGATTGGCCGCGGGAAGATGGGCCGGCTGATTCAGGAGACCGCGCGGACTGCGGGGGACGAGATCCAGGCCGTCTTTGGCCGGGAGGATCTGGACCAGCTGGGGAAGCTGGGGCGGGCGGCCGATGTGGTGATCGACTTCTCCCGCCCGGAGGCCCTGCCGGAGATTGGTTCCTACGTCCGCCGCACCGGCACGCCTCTGCTCTCCGGCACCACCGGTTATACCCAGGCGGAGCTGCGGCAGCTGGAGGAACTGGGCAGGTATGCCCCGGTGCTCTGGAGCGCCAACTTCTCCCTGGGCATTGCCGTGCTGGTTCGGGCTCTGCGGGAGGTCTCCGGAGTGCTGAAGCCGGATTTTGACATTGAGATTACCGAGACCCATCACAACCAGAAGGCGGACGCCCCCAGCGGCACCGCCAAGCTCCTGGCGGAGGCCGTGGACCCCGCCCACGCCCTGAACCCGGTCTATGGCCGGGAGGGGGACACCGGGCGGCGGACCAAAGGGGAGATTGGAATCCACGCCCTGCGGGGCGGCACCGTGGCGGGGACCCATACGGTCCACTTTTTCGGCCCCGAGGAGGAACTGGAGTTCACCCACCGGGCCGCCAGCCGCCAGATCTTCGTCAATGGGGCCCTGCACATGGCAAGGCTGCTTCCGGGAAAGCCCAATGGGGTGTACGATCTGCAAAAGATTCTGTTCGGAGGCAAATAAAACGTTTCGCCAGCCTTTTCAAAGGCTGCGGGGTGCAGGGACGGCGCCCCTGCGAAAGCCTGGGCGAGGCCCACGGCATCAAACAAAAAGAGGAGGCGCACTATGAACGCCCAGGAGATCATTGATTATATCGCGAACTCTGAGAAAAAGACGCCGGTGAAGCTCTATGTCAACACCACCGGACCTGTGGACTTTGGCTCCGCCAAGGTCTTCGGTTCCGGAAACAGCTTCACCGTCTTTGGCGACTGGACGGAGCTGGCCCCCATTCTGGAGGCCAACGCCGGCAGGATCGCGGACTATGTGGTGGAGAATGACCGGCGGAACTCCGGCGTTCCCCTGCTGGACATGAAGGGGATCAAGGCCCGCATCGAGCCCGGCGCGGTGATTCGGGAGAAGGTGGAGATCGGGGAGGGCGCCGTCATCATGATGGGCGCGGTCATCAACATCGGCGCCGTGGTGGGCAAGGGCACCATGATCGACATGGGCGCGGTCCTGGGAGGCCGGGCCACGGTGGGGGAGCGCTGCCACATCGGCGCGGGCGCGGTCCTGGCCGGGGTGGTAGAGCCCGCCTCCGCCACACCGGTCATCGTGGAGGACGGCGTGCTGGTGGGCGCCAACGCCGTGGTGATTGAGGGCGTCCACGTGGGCAGAAACGCCGTGGTGGCCGCCGGCGCCGTGGTGATTGAGGACGTGCCGGACAACGCCGTAGTGGCGGGAAGCCCCGCCCGGATCATCAAGATGAAAGACGAGAAGACAGAGAGTAAGACAGCCCTGGTGGACGCGCTGCGAAATCTGTAATCAAGAGAACAAGAGAGGGGTCAAGCCCCTCTCTTGTGATGTTCAGGCCCCTTTCCTGGGGGAGGGCGGCGACAGGACTGTGATGCAAACGGCGGCGCACAGGTGCAGCGCCAGATTTTGCGGCGTGAAGTTGACGGTGTTGGAGAACTCCCCGTATTCCAGAAGGAAGCGGCAGGCAAAGCCCAGAAGCGTCATGCCGGAGGTCAGGAGAACGTTCAGCCGCCAGCCATACAGACTCCCCAGCTGCCGCCCGATCTCCTGATAGGCCCGCGCCGCCATCAGGGCGTTCAGCCACCAATAGGTGTAGGCGGAGCCAGGCGTCAACTGATAAATAGGGAAGAAGCAGCACCCAAAAAAGGCCAAACCGGCGCACAGGGGCGCTGTTCGCCGTGCGGGATGGGAACAGACTTTTTTCACGAAAACACCTCCTGCTGGATTTTATGAACAGATGGGATGCCATTAAAAGATGGCGCACAGAGCACGGAAGATCGCGGCCGAGAGACAGCCAAACCCCACCGCTGCCACGGCGCTGCATCCGGCGGCGATATACATGAAGATGGTCAGCCCCCGGCGGCGGGACATGGCCCACTTGCGGGCGTCAAAAAAGAGTGCCGCCGCCAGAACCACCGCCCCCAGGGAGAAAACCGCAAAGATTGCCATCATCAGGGCCATAGCGCACCTCCTGTTCTTAAACAGACTTTAAGAGCCTGTTTAAAATCTCCCCGCGCATGTCTTGGCGGCGTATTTTCCGCCCTGACAGCGTTAAAAATCCTTGCCATCCGTCAGGATGCCTGCGGA
>JAAWIL010000014.1 GCA_022796315.1 Oscillibacter sp.
ACATTCATTATAATTTTCCTCCAAAAAACAAAATACCGCAGTAAAACTACTGCGGTGCAAAGGGTTTACGATGTTCTAATATAAAAAGTGACAGACTACCCCCTTGGTGTAGCCTGTCAACTTATCATGGCGGAGATGGAGGGATTTGAACCCCCGCACGCCTTGCGGCGCCTACCGGATTTCGAATCCGGACCCTTCAGCCACTTGGGTACATCTCCATTGGCAGCTTACCCCTCCATTATGCCATATTCCCGCACAAGTTGCAAGCCCTTTGCTGAGATTTCTTCCGGCGGACGCGGGATGGGGCCGGAACAGGCCCCTACCCGCTCCAATCGGACGGTTCAGGGGATCTCGTGGGCCCTGGGGAGATTCCAGCGGTAGTGGGCGGACAGAGCCCGGATCAGAACCACCGCAGCCATCCCTGTCAGAATGGAGATGGTTTCCCCGGCGCAGTGCCACAGCAGCCCGCACAGCAGCGCCCCAGCCAGCGAGGCGCTGGCATACACGTGCTTAATAAAGATGTAAGGGGTGTTCCCAGCCATGACGTCCCGCAGAACACCACCGCCCGCGCCGGTGACTACCCCCACAAAGACCAGCAGGAACAGCCCCGGCCGGGACATGTGGGTGTAGGCCGCCCGGATGCCCATGACGGTAAAGATCCCAAGGCCCGCCGCGTCCATCCAGAAGAGGACCTTGTCAAAGAGCACGTGGTCGTGCATCAGCAGCCGCCGGATCTGGGGGGAAAAGAGAACCAGGGCGGTGACGATGGCCACAATGGCGTAGATGGGGTCCTGGAAGGTGGCCGGAGGGGTGCTGCCCAGAATCACGTCCCGGATGACGCCGCCGCCCACGGCGGTGGTGAGCCCCAGGATGCAGACGCCAAAGACGTCCATATTTTTTCGCAGACCCGTCATGGCCCCGGCGGCAGAGAAGGCCATGGTGCCGGCCAGTTCCAGAATGAGAAGAAACGATTCCATAGAGAGTAACCTCCTGTCAAGTGGGACTGCCGCTTTGCACCATCTCCATGAAAGCGGTGGCGGCGGCGGTGGGGGAGACATCCCGCAGGGTGCATAGGTCCACACTGCGGGCGGGAATCTCGAAATCGGTGCGCAGCTGGTGGATCTCCCCGGCCTCCAGGGCCTCCTGTACGAACTCCAGGGTGACGCCGGCCACCCCCAGCCCGATCCGGGCCAGAGTGACCAGGAGACTGCGGGAGCTCAGCTCAATCTCCGGCGTCAGGGTAACGCCGTACTTCAAAAACTCCTGCTCCAGAAATACCCGGCTGCTGGCTTTGCGCTCCAGAAGGATCAGGGGAAAGGCGGCGATCTCCCGCCGGGTGTGGACGTGGTCGAAATCACACGCATAACCGCTGCCGGCCACGAAGACGGCATGGGTGGAGAAGCAGGGCCAGCAGGCTAGGGCGCTGTCGGCGGGAGAGGAGGCAAAGGCGATGTCCACGGCCCCGGAGCGCAGCATGCTCAGGACCTTGGCACTGCGGCCGCTGACGATTTTCAGCCGAATGCCGGGGTGCTCCCGGTGGAAGGCCTCCAGATAGGGGGTGAGAAACAGGCTGGTCACCGTGTCGCTGGCGCCGATGACCAGGGTGCCCAGCAGCAGGTGCTGGGCCTGGGAGAGCTTGTCCTCCCCGGTGGCCAGCAGGCCCAGGGCGCTGCGGACGTACTGGTACAGCAGCTGTCCCTCCCCTGTCAGGGCGACGCCGCGCGGACTGCGGGCGAACAGCCGGGCCTGGAGGGCCGTCTCCAGCTGTTTGACGGACTGGCTTACCGCCGACTGGGAGATATAGAGATTTTTTGCCGCCAGGGAGATGTTGCCGGTCTCGGCGACCTCCTTGAATACGCGGTACCATTCCAGTTTCACTGCCATGAGGACCTCCGGAATCAGGAATTCTGATGACTGGCAGGTCTATTATAAGGAAGAGCGAAGCAAAACACAAGGGCCTGGGGGAAAAGTTCCCCACAGAAAATCCCGGTCCGGCAGGCGTACCCGGAGAGCGGTCCCTGCAAGTTCCGTCTTGTGCAAAAGCGGGTAAGTATGATAGAATCCAATGGATCAAGTCAGAGTTGTGACATTGGAGGAATGCGGGATGCAGGAAGCTGTTTTAAAAATCGGAACACTGGGCGCGCCGCCGGAGGGGTTTGAAGGAGACGCGGTTCCTGGAGAGGAGGGATTTCCCTCGGATGAGACCCTCGATCTGTGGGAGGCCTACCAAGACGCGGTGGATTCCATCACCCGTCCGGTTACGTGGGAGGAAGCGGAACTTCTGATCAAATGCTGTCCCACAGATCACATGGCTGGAATTGAGTGGTCCCTTCTGCATTGTATCGAAAGTGTTTTTCGGCCGGAAGCGATTGAGGAATTCCGCGCTCTAATTGAGGAATGCAACTCGGACATGATGAAGAATCTGCTGTTGGAGCGGCTTCAAAATTATATCAGCAGCAGGGAATGACCAAGCGCTGTATACAGAGGAGGGCTTCCAAGACATAGACAGAAAAGGCAAACGGGGGGGAGCGCGCCGCACGCGTCAGGGGCTCCCACCGACCATCTGCCCCGTCCGTGAAAAAACCTTTGCAAACAGCCTCCTTTTTGATATACTACCGAAGAAAACATTTGCGGAGGAAACGGAATGGAGTATCATATTTTGGCGGTGGGCGATGTGGTCGGGGAGGCGGGGCTCCAATTCCTGGAGGCCCGCCTGCGGCCGCTGCGGAAACTGCGGCACATCGACTTCACTGTGGTCAACGGAGAGAACGCCGCCGGAGTGGGTCTGACGCCGGCCCAGGCCCAGCGGATTTACGACGCCGGTTCCGACGCCGTCACGCTGGGGAACCACACCTTTAATAAGCTGCAGATTAAGAACTTCCTGGAGGACACCCCCTGGCTGCTGCGGCCCGCCAACTACACCGGGCGGGCCCCCGGCCACGGCTGTGAGATCTTCGATCTGGGGGCGGTCCGAATCCGGGTGATGAACCTGATTGGCCGGTGCGATCTGGCCTGGGGGGCAGAGAACCCCTTCACCACGGCGGACGCCCTGCTGGCAAAGGGGGAGGCGGACTTCACCCTGGTGGACTTCCACGCGGAGGCCACCAGCGAGAAGCTGGCCATGGGCTACTATCTGGATGGCCGGGTCAGCGCTCTGTGGGGGACCCACACCCACGTACCCACGGCGGATGAGCGGGTATACCCCAAGGGCACCGGCTACCTGACGGACGTGGGCATGACCGGCCCGGTGGAGTCGGTGCTGGGCGTGGAGCCGGAGCAGTCGGTGGAGAACTTCCTGGGGGGCCTGCCGGGGCATTTCCGCACGGCGGAGGGGCCCTGTAAGCTCCAGGGGGCCGTCTTCACCCTGGACGGCGCCAGCGGGCGGTGTACCGCCGTGGAGCGGGTAGAGGTGCGGTGACGATCCCGCCGCCGGGCCCTCCGCCCCGGGGACACAGTCCCCATAGCATCCCATGAGAACAACAAGAGAGAAAGGAATGATCCCCATGTCGATTGAAAAAGTACGCGCTTATCTTGCCCCTCTGGGGCTTGCGGAGCGCATCCGTGAGTTTGAAATTTCCTCCGCCACGGTGGAGCTGGCCGCCGTCGCCGTGGGCGTGGAGGGGGCCCGCATTGCCAAGAGCCTCAGCTTCAAGGTTGCGGAGGAGCCGGTCGTCATTGTGGTGGCCGGTGACGCCAAGGTGGACAACGGCAAGTACAAGGCCCAGTTTCACACCAAGGCCAAGATGCTGACCCATGAGGAGGCACATACCCTGATCGGCCACGACGTGGGCGGCGTGTGCCCCTTCGCCCTGCCGGAGAATGTGAAGGTCTACCTGGACGTCTCCATGAAACGGTTTGCGACGGTGTTTCCCGCCGCCGGCAATGACCACAGCGCCATTGAGCTCACCTGCGAGGAGCTGGAGCGGTATGCCTCCAACTTCCAGGCGTGGGTGGACGTCTGCAAGGGCTGGGAGTGACCGGAGAGACGGCGGAACCGGGAGGACGAGATGAAGAAGATCCTTTTGATCGGCACCGGCGGCACCATTGCCGCGGCGGTGACAGAGAGCGGCCTGGCGCCGGAGCTGACCACGGAGCAGCTGCTGGCGCACCTGCCGGCCATCTCCCGCATCTGCGAGGTGGAGTGTCTGCAGCTCCTGAATCTGGACAGCACCAACATCGGCCCGGAGCACTGGCTGATGATGGTCCGCTGCATCCGGGAGCACTACCATGAGTACGACGGCTTTGTGCTGACCCACGGCACGGACACCATGGCCTACACGGCGGCGGCCCTCAGCTATCTCATTCAGGGGAGCCCCAAGCCCATCGTGCTGACCGGGGCCCAGAAGCCCATTGGCTTTGACTCCACGGACTCCAAGATCAACCTGACCGACGCCTTCCGCTGCGCCGCAGAGGATCTGCCCGGTGTCTCCATCGTCTTTAACAGCCAGGTGATCCCGGGAACCCGGGCCAGGAAGACCCGGTCCAAGAGCTTCCAGGCCTTTTCCAGCATCAACTATCCCAACCTCGGCGTCCTGCGGGACGGCGTGCTGCTGCGCTACATCCGTCCGGACTGCGCCCCGGAGCCGCAGTTCTGGGAGACGCTGAATACGAAGGTGGCGCTTTTGAAGCTGCTGCCGGGGGAGGATCGGGCCCAGGCAGATTTCCTCCTGGAGCGGAATGACGCGCTGATTATCGAGAGCTTCGGCGTGGGCGGCCTGCCCGCCGCCGGGGACTTTACGTCGTGCGTGGACCACTGGACCGCCGCCGGGCGGACCATCGTGCTGACCACGCAGGTGGCCAACGAGGGCAGCGACCTGGGGGTTTATCACGTGGGCCACGCCTTGAAGGGCCATCCCGGTGTGCTGGAGGCCTACGACATGACCACGGAGGCGGTGGCGGCGAAGCTGATGTGGATTCTGGGCCGGACCCGGAACTGGGAGGAGATTGCCCGGCTCTTCTATACGCCCGTGGCGAAGGACATCCTGTGGAAAGCGCCCTGATCGCCCCGGAAGGGGGCAAAAACGCTGCCCGCAGGGGCGCGCGGACGCGGGCCGTGCCGAAATTTGCTGAGGTTGGAAGAAAATTCCTTCGCAAAATCGTTTTTCCGGATATATATTGACAATATTGACAAAAGTTTGCGGCATTGCTAAAATGGTAGCATCGGGAATTGCGGGTTCGCGGAAGCTTTTGAGACCGAGGCGGACCGAACGCCTTTGCCATACGCAGGGAGGATGTCAAGATGTATCACTGCCATACGCAGTTCTATCTGGTAGGTTCCGGGGACGGGATCTTTGAGATCATTCAGGGGATTCCGCCGCTGGAGCACTTCACCCATGCCTTTTGGAGGAGCGAGACACCGGACGCGGCGTTGGCGGAGCGGGCGGACGTGATTCTGGCGGATCTCCGGGGAAGGGACGTTCCCGGGACGCTGGAGGCGCTGCGCCCCAAAGAGGGGGCGGAGCTGCTGGTGCTGGCGGAGAAGGAGCAGATCCCGCTTCTGCCTCTGGCAAGGCTGCATGACGTCTGGACGGCGCCGCTGTCCCAGGAGGAGCTCCGGTTCCGCTTCCTGCGCTGGCAGGAGGAGTATAAGCGGAGCAAGGACGCCTGGCAGACCAGCCAGTACCTGGAGGCCGCCATTGACAGCGTCCCCAACCTGGTTTGGTACAAGACCAAGGACGGGATTCACGAGAAGGTGAATGAGAGCTTCTGCCGGACCGTGAACAAGACCAAGGAGCAGGTAAGGGGCCAGCGCCACGCCTATATCTGGGATGTGGAGCAGGATGACCCCGGGTGCATTGAGTCGGAGAACAAGGTCATGAGCCAGCGGGAGACGCTGATCTCTGAGGAGTCGGTTCTGACCAGCGAGGGCGTCCGGCTGCTGACGACCTATAAGTCCCCGCTCTATGACCTGGACGGCAGCGTGATGGGCACGGTGGGCGTGGGAATCGACGTCACCCAGGAGCGGAGCTACGAGCAGGAGATCCTGAGGAAGAACCGCACGCTGGAGACGATTTTCACCACCATGGACTGCGGCGTGATGTGCCACAGCCTGGACGGCTCGCAGATTCTCAGCATCAACCGGGCGGCGCTTCAGATTTTGGGGTACGCGTCTCAGGAGGAGCTGATGGACGACGGCTTTGACATGGTGGCGTCGTCGGTGCTGGATGAGGACCAGGCCCAGCTGCGGGAGTGCATCCAGGCCCTGAAACGGGTGAACGACAGCGTTAACATTGAGTACCGTGTGCGGCACAAGAATGGGAGTGTTATCCATGTCATGGGCAACATCAAGCTGGTGGAAGAGGACGGAAAGCTGTTCTATCAGCGCTTTTTGCTGGACTGCACCGCCCAGAAGATACGGGAGAACGAGGAGCGCATGATGAAGGAGCGCCGCCAGATGAAGCTGGTGCAGGCGCTGAGTGTGGACTACAATCTGGTCTGCGTCTTTAATCTGGACACCGGCCTGGGGCGGGCGTTGCGAATCAGCACGTGCCGGGTGGGCGTGCTGGAATCCATCTTCACGGGAGAGCTGTCTTTTCAGGAATGTATGGAGCGCTACATAGAGACCTGCGTCTGTGAGGACGACCGGGAGCTGATGCGGCAGGCCTGCGACGCGGACCGGCTGCGGCGGGAGCTGGAGAATGAACAGCTCTACTACGTTAATTACCGGACTCTTTGCGAGGAGAATGTGCGGTATTTCCAGATGAAGGCCGTGCGGGTAGGCGGCGAGGAGGGCGGCTATAGTGTAGTCATGGGCTTTCGCAGTGTGGACGAGGAGACGCGCAGCGAGCTGGAGAAAAAGAACCTCCTGGAGGACGCCCTCTACCAGGCCAATCGGGCCAGCCGGGCTAAGAGCGTGTTCCTGTCCAATATGTCCCACGACATCCGCACGCCCATGAATGCCATTGTGGGCTTTACCACCTTGGCGATCACGCACATTGACCGGAAGGAGCAGGTAGAGGAGTACCTGAAGAAGATCCTGACCTCCGGCAACCACCTGGTAAGTCTCATCAACGACGTGCTGGACATGAGCCGCATTGAAAGCGGCAAGATGCACCTGGAGGAGGCGCTGTGCAGCCTGCCGGACATTCTCCATGGACTGCGGAGCATCGTGCAGGCGGATATCCGGGCCAAGCAGCTGGACTTCTACATTGACGCGGTGGATGTGCTGAACGAGGACATTTACTGCGACCGGCTGCGGCTGAACCAGGTGCTGCTGAACCTCTTGAGCAACTGCATCAAGTACACGGCCGCCGGCGGCGTGGTCAGCCTGCGGATCACGGAGAAGAGCGGCGCGCCTGAGGGATTCGCCAACTACGAGTTCTCCATCAAGGACACGGGCATCGGCATGAGCACGGAGTTCGTGACCCACATCTTCGAGCCCTTTGAGCGGGAGCGGAACTCCACCATCAGCGGAATCCAGGGGACCGGTCTCGGGATGGCCATCACCAAGAACATCGTGGACATGATGAACGGCGACATCGAGGTGCGGAGCGAGCAGGGCGTGGGCACGGAGTTCATCGTCTCCCTGACCTTCCGCATCCACGACGGCCCCAGAGAGGTGCAGATGATCCCCGGATTGAAGAACTGCCGGGCTCTGGTGGTGGACGACGATTTCAACACCTGCGACAGCGTGTCCTACATGCTCCAGCAGATCGGACTGCGGGCGGAGTGGACGCTCTCCGGCCGGGAGGCGGTGCTGCGGACCCGCCAGGCCATGAGCCGGGGCGACAGCTACAGCGTCTATGTCATCGACTGGCTGATCCCCGACATGAACGGCGTGGAGGTCGCCCGGAGAATCCGCATGGAGACCGGGGAGAACGTGCCCATCATCGTTCTGACGGCCTACGACTGGTCCGATATCGAGGAGGAGGCCCGGGAGGCCGGCGTCACCGCCTTTTGCAGCAAGCCCCTGTTCCTCTCGGAGCTGCGCAGCTGCCTGCACTCCATTGTGGTCAAGGAGGAAGAGGAGACTACCCAGGAGCGGCGGGTACATACTGGGCGCATCCTTCTGGCGGAGGACAACGCGCTGAACCAGGAGATTGCCCAGGTGATTCTGGAGGAGGCCGGCTTCCAGGTGGAGGTGGCGGACAACGGCGAGATCGCGCTGGAGATGCTGGAGAAGTCCGAGCCCGGCTACTACCGCCTGATCCTGATGGACATCCAGATGCCGGTGATGGACGGCTACGACGCGGCCCGCAGGATCCGCAAGATGGAGCGGAAGGAGCATGCGGAGATTCCCATCCTGGCCATGACTGCCAACGCCTTTGAAGAGGACCGCAAAGCGGCGCTGAACGCCGGGATGAACGGCCACATCGCCAAACCCATTGACATTGAGAAGCTGATGGAGACCTTGGATCACGTTTTGGAGTAAGCGCTTTTGAAACAGCTGCCCCGTCCGCCGGCCTGCCCGGCGGATGGGGCTTTGCCCATGAGGCGAAGGACGCAGGGGCGGCCTTTCCGGAATGCGGACGATTTTTCTGAATGTTGGACAAATATTCTAAAACTGCTTGACATTTTCCCGGAAACGCTCTATACTGTCAACCAGGCCACAGGGTAAACTGAATACAGGGGTGCTGGATGCAGATCCGGCTGAGATGGGAACAACATGCAGTTCCCAGACCCTTTAACCTGATCCGGATAATGCCGGCGTAGGAAGTGTGAGGACCGCATTGCGCAGCATGATCAGGTTTGCGCCATGTGGTACTTTTTTATTTGGAGGAACCTGTGATGTCTGAACGCAACGCAAAAGCCGCGCCGCTCCGCCCGATTCTGGAGGGGGCGCTGATGGTGGCCCTGTCCACGGTGCTGGGGTACTTCCGTGTCTTCCGTCTGCCGCTAGGCGGCTCCGTGGACCTGTCCCTGGTGCCGATCTTTGTCTACTGCCTGCGGTGGGGGCCGAAGTGGGGCGTTGGCTGCGGCCTGGTCAACGGTGTTCTGGAGTACTTCCTGGGCGGCGGCATCGCCATCTCCTGGCAGTCCATGCTGCTGGACTATGTGGCGGCGGAAGCCCTCATTGGCCTGTGCGGCTTTGCCGCCGGGAGGCGGTACGGCTGGCTCTGGGGCGCCGTGCTGGGGACCTTCGGCCGCTGGGTCTCCCTGACCGTCTCCGGCGGGCTGCTGTGGTACATGTACATGCCGGAGTCCTTCCTGGGGATACCCATGACGAACCCCTGGGTGTACTCCGTGCTCTTAAACGGAACGCTGTGCCTGGTGGTGATGCTGGTGGATCTGGCGGTCCTGGGGCTCATGGAGGCGCAGCCGTATCTGCGGAAGGTCATTCTGGTGCGGCAGTACTGAGAGCCTGTTTAAAATCTCCCCGCGCATGTCTTGGCGGCGTATTTTCCGCCCTGACTGCGTTAAGAATCCTTGTCATCCGTCAGGATGCCTGCGGATTTTTGCCTTGCAGGGCAAAAAATCCACTCGCCAATCCATACACGTCGAGATATTAAACAGGCTCTGAGAACCTGGAAGTATGACCTTTGAACGGAAGGGCCGGAGTCATATGCGCGTTTTTTCCGCCGTGCCGCGCGGTCCTTTGGGGGCCGAAAAGGGCAGAATGTACAAGAAATAGGAGGACTCTGGGGCTCCTTCGTCCGCGCTGCGGATGGGGGAGCCCCGGCCTGTGTTCGCTCCGGCGGGGATTTGCCGGTTGACCCAGAAGGGAATTTGCTCTAAAATAGAGGCCAATGGCGAAAAAAATCGGGCCTGCGGACCGCTCCGCCTGCCCCCTGAGAGATTGGTGAACATATGAAAGAGTTTAACACGCGTTACATTGCCGCCCGGCGGGCGGTGATTGCCGGGGACCTCCGGCGGCTGAATCCCATGCAGCGGCAGGCCGCCATGACCACAGAGGGCCCCCTCCTCCTGCTGGCGGGGGCCGGCAGCGGGAAGACCACCGTGCTGATCCAGCGGGTCTACAACCTTCTGACCTACGGCCGGGGCAGCGATTCCGACCAGGTGCCGGAGTGGGCCGGGGAGGAGGACCTCCTCTTCCTGGAGTCCTTTCCCGCCCAGCCCACAGAGGAGGAGATCCACCGGGCCCGCCGGCTCTGCGCGGTGGACGTGCCCCGGCCCTGGGAGATCATCGCCATCACCTTTACCAACAAGGCGGCGGGAGAACTGAAGGAGCGTCTGGAGGCCCGGCTGGGGCCTCCCGCCAACGACGTGTGGGCCTCCACGTTCCACTCGGCCTGCGTGCGGATTCTGCGGCGGGACGCCGAGCGCATCGGCTTTGACAAGAACTTTACCATCTACGACACCGATGACTCCAAGCGGATTCTGCGGGATATCATCAAGGAACTGAACCTGGAAGAGAAGTCCTTTCCGCCCAGGAGTGTCCTGAGCATCATCAGCGGCGCTAAGGACCGGTATGAGAGCCCCGAGGACTTTGCCGCCAACCACAACAGCGAGGCGGACTGGAAGCTGAGCCGGGTGGCCAAGATCTATACCGCCTACGCCAAAAAACTCCGTGCCGCCAACGCCATGGACTTCGACGATATCATCTACCACACCGTCACGCTGCTGCGGCAGGAACCGGAGGTGCTGGAGTACTATCAGAACAAGTTCCGCTATGTGCTGGTGGACGAGTACCAGGACACGAACCACCTCCAGTACCTGCTGACCAGCCTGCTGGCGGGGGGACGGAAGAACCTCTGTGTGGTGGGCGACGACGACCAGTCCATCTACCGCTTCCGGGGGGCCAATATTGAGAACATCCTCAGCTTTGAGAAGCAGTACAAGAACGCCCGGGTGATCCGCCTGGAGCAGAACTACCGCTCTACCCAGAATATTCTGGACGCCGCCAACGCCGTCATCCGCAACAACATGGGCCGCAAGGGCAAGACCCTCTGGACCGACAACGGCAGCGGGGAGACCGTCACCGTCAAGACCACCTTCAACGAGAGCGACGAGGCCAATTACGTGGTGGGGGACATCCTGATGCAGGTGAACCGGGGGAAGCGGTTCCGGGATGCCGCCGTGCTCTACCGGATGAACGCCCAGTCCAACGCGCTGGAGTACGCCATGCGGCGCAACGGCGTGCCCTACAAGGTGGTGGGAGGCATGAAGTTCTTCGACCGGGCGGAGGTCAAGGACATGCTGGCCTACCTCTGCGTGGTGAACAACCCCCTGGACGACCTGCGGCTGCGGCGGATCATCAACAGCCCCGCCCGGGGCATCGGCGGGACCACCATGGACAAGGTATCCCTCCTGGCGGAGAGCCAGGGGGCGTCGCTGTACGAGATCATCCGGAACGCGGACCTGTTTCCGGAGCTGAAGAGCGCCGCCACGAAGCTCTTGAAGTTTGCGGACCTGATCGACGGGCTCCGCCGGCGGGGAGGAGAGCTGGCCCTGCCGGAGTTCTACGACGCGGTCTGTGCGGAGAGCGGCTATGTTCGGGCCCTGGAGGAGAAGAACGACCTGGAGAGCCGGGGCCGTCTGGAGAACGTCCAGGAGCTGAAGTCCAGCATTCTGGGCTTTTTGGAGCACGACCCGGAGGACGCCACCCTCTCCGGCTTTTTGAATGAGATTGCCCTGTACACGGATCTGGACAGCATGGAGAGCGGAGACGACTGCGTGACCATGATGACGGTCCACTCCGCCAAGGGACTGGAATTCCCCCTGATCTATGTGGTGGGCATGGAGGAGGGCGTCTTTCCCGGCGCCTCCGCCCAGTACGATCAGGAGGAGGCGGAGGAGGAGCGGCGGCTGTGCTACGTGGCCATGACCCGGGCCAAGGAGCGGCTGATCCTCACCAACTGCCGCCAGCGGATGCTGTACGGCCGCACCAGCTCCAACCTGCCCTCCCGCTTTCTGGAGGAGATCCCGGAGGAGAATATGCGCTGGGAGGGCAAGGCGGAGCCCCGCTATGGCCAAGAGGAGCGCGCCTTCGGCGGCGGGTGGGACAGCCCGTCCTACGGGAGCGCCAGAGGCGGCAGCGTCCGCACCTACCGGGAGGAGACGCCGAAGGCGGCGCCCCAGCGGCCGGTGCTGTCCGCCGGGAAGAGCGGGGGGACCGGCCAGCCCCTGCTCCGGCTGCAGGCGGGAGACCGGGTAGAGCACACCGCCTTCGGCCAGGGGGATGTGCTGGAGGTCCAGCCCATGTCCGGCGACGCTATGGTGACGGTGCAGTTCGCGGGCCAGGAGAAGCCCAAGCGGCTGATGCTGAAATTCGCCGGGAGCCATATGAAAAAGCTGTGACACTTTTCTCGAGAGAAAAGTGTCCAAAAGAGCTTTCGCTCGCTCTGAGAGTCTGACAGGTTCCCAAGCTGGAGCGACGGCAGCGGAGTATGGTGTTTGCCTGGCTGCGGAATATCGGGAGGCATGTATGTTTTTGAAGCATCTGTTTGGAAGGAAAAACGGGGGGGAACAGCCGAAAGCGCC
Source organism: Oscillibacter sp. (assembly GCA_022796315.1). Classification (GTDB taxonomy): domain Bacteria; phylum Bacillota; class Clostridia; order Oscillospirales; family Oscillospiraceae; genus Oscillibacter. The sequence goes on from JAAWIL010000014.1 coordinate 12,382, forward strand.
TCCCTCGGAACCGGAGCCCTGCGGTCTGCTCCTCTCCCCCTTTGATCCGGCGGAGACGGAGGCGCTGGTGCCGGCCTTTGAGAGGCGGCTCAAGGCAGAGCTGCCGGAGCAGTACAGGACGTTTTTGCGGAAATACAACGGCGGAGAGACGCCGAACACCCGGTTTCGGATCGGGGAGGTGGCCTCGGACCTCCGGGCGCTGTATGGCCTGGGGGCCGCAGCCCCTCGCTATCACTTCGATCAGCTGGGGAAGTCCCGGATTTTGAGGCAGGGGATGCTGCTGATCGGGGAAAACGCCTGGGGGGATCACATTGCGCTGAAGCTGTCCGGCGAGGGTGCGGGAGGGGTCTATTTTCTCTACCACGACCGGACGCCCAGGACCTTTCTGCCCCTGACGGAGGACTTCGCCGGATTTCTTGCCCGGTGTGAGAGCAATCCCCTTCACGTCCGCACCCTGGAGGAGCGGAGGGCGTCCCTGCGGGCGCAGGGACGGGAGCCCACGCCGGAGATTGAGGAGCTGTGGGAACAGGAGATCCGGCGGCTTTCGGGGCTCCATCCGGAGCCGGTGGTGCTCTGAGCAAACGCGTGTCTGTGGAACATATGGAAGCAGGGGGCGGGAATATGAACAAGCTGATTTCTGCGACAAGGGGCTGGAAGAGGCTTCAGAAGGAGTACCGGGAACAGGATATTCTTGGGGCGCGGACCCAAAAGCTGTGCGCGGTGCTGGAGGAGGATCTCTCCGGCGGCAGTGCGGAGGAGGCGGTCATTCATTACAATGCCCTCAGCTTTTTTTCGCTGGACTGCGGCGTGGCGGCGTATATGCAGGCGGCGGGGACGCGGGAACAGACCGCGGCCTGGTTTTCCCTGGCCTCCCTGGCTAGGAGAACGGTCTGCGGCCTCATGAAAAGCAGTCCCCGGAGGGCGTTTGGGAGTCCGGTCCGGCTGCAGCTGGATCTGATCACCGCCGCCGTGCTCTGTGGGGAGATACAGGCGGCGCTGGAGACTCTGGAGGTTACCCGGCTGGGGCTGACCGGGGAGAATCCGCCTGCGGAACATGGCAGCCGTCCCCGTTCCCGGACCGACCAGAGGCAGGAGCAGGAGCGGAGACGGCGGCTTGCGCTGGAGATAGACCTCTATGAGAGAGTACTGCAAGGGGAGGATGAGAAAGCCCTCCTGGCCCTGCGGGGTCTGGAGGAGCGGCGGTCCGATTCTCCGGAACAGCAGGTACTGTGTGCTCTTTTGGAGGGGGACGGCGCGGCGTTCAGGGACGCGTTGTCCGGTCACATGAGGGCGTTTCGGAGTACTCCCGATCCGGAGCCGCTGAACTGGTTTGTGCTTCTTGCGGAGGCCGTGTATCAGATGCTCGGCGGAGAGGTCTCCCTGGACCTTGCAGACGCGCCGTCCGCGCTGCTGTGCCTGCCGGCGTGTGATCTGGCGGAAATTGGGGAGCGATTGGGGCTGTCTATGCCGGAATTTGATGTGGATGTACTGCGAAGCCGGATTGACTGGGAGAAGATCGGACCGAAATTTAAGCAATATTGAAAACAACGAGGACCTGTTCGACCGCGTTCGGACAGATCCTCGTTTTCCATTGCTTATGGCTCCACCGTAATTCCCAGAATCCGGGCCACCACAGGGGCCTGGCCGGCGGCGATTTTCGCGCCCTTCAGCTCGGCGCAAGTCTCCGAGAAAATGACCCGGTCCAGAGTGCAGCCGGTGAGATCCAGACCCCGCAGGGGCGTTCGGAAGAGCTCCGCGCCGGTGAGGTCCACGGTCTGGAAGACCGTCTTGGAGATCCGGCTCTCCGCCAGGGCGGACTCTGCGAGGGAACAGGACGCCAGGGTGCAGCGTTCCCAGACGGAATTGGTGAGGTTGGCGTAGCGGAGCACGCAGTCACGGAGGGCGCAGTCCTTGAAGCGGCTGCGGCGGAAGTCGGCGCCGTCGGCTTTGCAGCCGGTGAGATGGCAGCGGCTCCAGAAGGAGACCGGGAGGCCGCAGTCCGCAAAGAGGCAGTCGGAGAGGGTGCAGTCATAGAAGGCCGCGCCGTCCAAACGGCAGGCTGTGAAGCGGCAGGCGTGAAAGGAGACGCCCCGAAAGGTCAGGTCCGAGAGATCCAGGTTCTCCGTGTTTTCCCGGCAAAGGTCCAGTCCCTCCAGCACCTCCGTGCCCTCCCGGGCCTTCTCCGCAGCCTGGGCCAGGGCGCCGCTCATGTCCGCTTCCTCCGCTCCAGGGGGTAGAGGAGCTCCTCAAAGCTCTGGATATACACGTCGCAAAAGCCCCGCATGGCCTTCTCATCCTGGGAAAAAAAGGGATCGTACACCCCCACCACCCGCATCCTGGCGCTGCGGGCGCCCTGGCAGGCGGCCAGGCTGTCGTCAAAGACGGTGCAGTCCTCCGGGCGGACCCGGTGGGCCTTGGCGGCGGCCAGCCAGAGGTCCGCCGTCTTCTTCTCCAGGCCCAGCTGCTGGGCGAAGAGGACCTGATCGAAGTATTTTTCCAGACCCAGGGTTTCCAGAGCGGTACGGCAGTGCTCCGGCACGCTGGAGGTCACCACGCTCATAGACCGGCCCTCCGCTTTGCACTGCTTCAGATAGGCCCGGACGCCGGGCTTCAGGCTGACGCGGGCATAGAGGCCCTTGGCCAGCTCCATCCACTCCGCCATGATCTCCTCGCAGCTCTCGCTCAGGCGGCAGAACTCCTTGGTGAATTTCGCCGCCAGGGGGAAGATGGTGTGGGCCACGCCCTCGTAGTAGGCGTGGGTGTAGGGCAGGCCCCGCCGGGCCAGAAACTCCCGGTCCACATGCTTCCAGATGCCGTTGGAGTCAATGAGGGTGCCGTCCAGATCAAAGAACAACATGGGTTACGCCTCCTTTTCCAGCCAAAAGCGCCAGGGGAAGTCCCGGGCCTCCTCGGCGTAGTCCACGCCGACCCGGGGCCCGGCGCAGATCCGCTCCCGGACCGGCGGCGGGCAGGGCAGGCCCAGGTCCGCCGGGGAGTCGCAGAGGAACAGCGTGTCCCCGGTCAGGTCCAATCCGTTCTCCTTGCGGGTCAGGCGGAGTCCCTGGCAGACCTTGCCGGGGCCGTTTAAAAAGTTCTTCCGCCGGTAAGCGGTCAGGGGCCTGTCCCCGAACCGCAGGCGGAGGATGGTGTCCGTACCGGACAGGGGCTCCAGGCTCCGCAGCAGGACGGCGGCGGGCTCGCCCTCGGGCTCCGTGACGAAGTTCAGGCAGTGGTACATGCCGTAGATGAGATAGATATAGGCCCGGCCCGGGGGACCAAACAGGGTTTCGGTCCGGGGGGTGCGGAGGTAGTTGTAGGCGTGGCAGGCCTTGTCGCAGCGGCCGATGTAGGCCTCCGTCTCCGTAACGCGGCCCGCCAGGACTTCCCCGTCCAGAACCCGCGCCAGGACCTTGCCAAGAAGCGCCTGGGCACATTCCACGGTGCCGCCCCTGTAAAATTCCTGGGAAAGTCTTGCCATTTCCTCACCCCGGTGTTAAAATATCAACTTGCTGTGGCTTATCCCACAAGTATACCACGGAGGAGACCGGAAGTCCAATGAAAGTCAACCGCATTCGCCAAAACCTCCTGCCGCTGCTGACAGCGATGATCTGGGGCACGGCCTTTGTAGCCCAGAGCGTCGGCGCGGAATATATGGGAGCCTTTACCTTCAATACGGCCAGAGCGGTGATCGCCTTCCTCTTCCTGCTGGGGCTGTGCGGCGTGATGAGCCTCCTGCGACGGCGGGGGGGAAAGCGCTCCATGACCCGCTCCCGCCGGGACCTGGTGACCGGCGGCCTTTGCTGCGGGACCGCGCTGGCAGTGGCCAGCTACTTCCAGCAAAAGGGCCTGGAGACCACCACCGCCGGCAAGGCGGGCTTTGTCACGGCGCTGTACATCGTGCTGGTGCCCATCATTGGCCGCGCCCTGGGGCGGCGGGTGCCCAGAACCGTGTGGTTCAGCGTGGCTCTGGCGGTGGCGGGGCTGTACTGCCTGTGCATGAATGAGAGCATGACCATGACCGTGGGAGACCTCTTCCTGCTGGCCTGCGCCCTCTGCTTTTCCGTCCAGATTCTGGTGGTGGACCACTTCTCCCAGCGGGTGGACGGCGTGGAGCTGTCCTGCGTCCAGTTCCTGGTGATGGCGGTGCTGTCCGCCTTCGGGATGGCGACGGAGACCCTGCCGCCCCTGGCGGATCTCTCCGCCTATCTGTGGCCGGTTCTCTACGTGGGCGTCTTTTCCAGCGGCGTGGCCTACACCCTGCAGATCCTCTCCCAGAAGGACGCGGACCCGGCGGTGGTGTCGCTGCTGATGAGCCTGGAGTCGGTGTTCGCCACCATCGCGGGGGTGCTGATCCTCCGCGATCACATGAGCGGCAGGGAGTATTTAGGGTGTTTCCTGATGCTGGCCGCAGTGATCCTGGCCCAGCTGCCGGACCGGAGGGTCAAGCCCGTTTCCTGATACGTGTTTGTCTGCCGGGGCTTCCCGGCAGATTTTTTTGCCCGCTTGCGGCTCCGGCCGGAAAGAGATTTTTTGGGGAGGTCTTTATTTTATCCGAAAACTGCCGATATACTAGATATGTAGTAAATATTTGGAAGGGAGAGGATGTCATGGACGTGACCCAGGTATCCGCTGCCGGGGCCGTTCCCCAGCAGCCCGCCGCCCCAGCTCAGACGGCTGTCAGACAGGAGTCCAAGACGCCCTCCCAGGATATCCGCACGCTGGAGGAGATGATCCGGGAGGCCAGGGAGAAGGCCGACGCCCGGCGGGATCAGTTCCAGCGGGCCAAGCCGAAGCAGCGCTACGGGGATGCCCCCATCGAGGCCTACGCCCGGCTGGCCCGGGCCAGGAACCAGGCCGGCGTCAGCGCCGCCGCCGGATTTGCCCGGCGGAAGATCATTCAGCTCCAGAGCGCCAAGCGGACGGACAGCGAGAACGCCCAGCAGATTCAGGCGGCCATCAACCAGCTGCGCAAGGCCGTGTCCCGGGCGGGAAAGAAGAAACAGGATCTGGCCAGGGAACAGGTGTCGGAGAAGCGCCGGGTGAAGATGGAGAAGGAGAAGCGCCTGCGGGAGGCCAAGCGGCTGCGGCAGGAGCTCCGCCGGACCCAGGCCCTGCGGGCGATCCGGGAGTCCGGATACGTCCGGGAGGCGGAGGTGGACAGCCGGATGCAGTCCTACATCGCCAAGACCCAGATGGAGCTGCGGGAGCAGGCCCAGAAACTGTCTGCCCAGATTCCCCCTTCCGTGGAAGCCGCCGCGCGGCAGTACGCCGCCGCCTCGGCTGCGGGGGCCCCGGTGGAGAGCGCCGGGGGAGGCGAGGCGGCCGAAGTCAGCGTCCAGGCGTGATGGGCGCAAAAATGACAAAAATTCGAGGAAGATTTTGTGGCATTTGCTATTGACAGATCCGGTCCGGAGATGCTACAATGCTAAAAACCGTTGAGGAAGAGTGAGTAAGTTTCGTTCCCTTTTCTCCAGAGAGCCGCTGGTGCTGGAAAAGCGGCGGAAAGTACGGGACTGAATGGGCTTCCGAGGGCAATCAGAAATCCGGGCCTTGGCCGGGAGAGTATGTGCGACGGAGAGGGCGCTCCGTGAACAAAGGCCAGCATATGTTTGTATGCACAGAGTGGGCGTGTTTTGGAACACGTCAAGCCGGGTGGTACCGCAGGAGAGAAATTTCCTGTCCCAGCAAAGAGTTGCTGGGACAGGTTTTTTTGTATTTCAGGAGGAAGTGCCGATGAGACTGCTGACCAGACGATGGCGGCCCTGGGCCGGAGGACAGAACCATTGAGACCCTAGAGAGACCTTGTGAATCATCTTATGTAAAGAGAGGAATATTGACCATGAAAAAGCTGATGAGTATCCTGTTGACGCTGACCCTGACCCTGGCGCTGACGGCCTGCGGCGCCTCCCAGCCGGAGAACGACGGCGGACAGTCCGCCGGCGGCACGGTCTACCGGATCGGTATCTGCAACTATGTGGATGACGCGTCCCTGAATCAGATTGTGGAGAATATCCAGACGCAGCTGGCCGTCCTGGGGGAGAGCCATGGGGTCACCTTCGAGGTCTCCTATGACAACTGCAACGCGGACCCCAATGTCCTGAGCCAGATCATTGCCAACTTCATCGCCGATGGCGTGGACCTGATGGTGGGCGTGGCCACCCCTGTGGCCATGGCCATGCAGGCGGCCACGGAGGACAACCAGATCCCGGTGGTGTTCTCCGCCGTGTCCGACCCTGTCAGCACCGGCGTCGTGGCGGATCTCAACGCACCCGGCGCCAATATCACCGGCACCTCCGACTATCTGGACACCAACTCCATCATGGACCTGATTCTGGCCGCCAACCCCGATGCCAAGAAGATCGGCCTCCTGTATGACCAGGGACAGGACGCCTCCACGACCCCCATTGCCCACGCCAAGGAGTACCTGGACGCCAACCACATCGCCTATGTGGAGCGCACCGGCACCACCACCGACGAGGTGATGCTGGCGGCCAAGGCCCTGGCGGCGGACGGTGTGGACGCCGTGTTTACGCCGACGGACAACACCATCATGACCGCGGAGCTGGCCATCTACGAGACCTTCATTGACGCGGGAATTCCCCACTATACCGGCGCGGACTCCTTCGCCCTCAACGGCGCTTTCCTGGGCTACGGCGTGGATTACGCCAACCTGGGAGTGGAGACCGCCAACATGGTGGCGGAGATCCTGGTAAACGGCGCGGACCCTGCGGCCACCCCGGTGTTGACCTTTGACAACGGCACGGCGACTGTAAACAGCGAGACCTGCGCGGCCCTGGGCCTGGACTACGCGGAGATGGAGGCCATCTTTGCGCCCCTGTGTACCAAGGTGCAGAGCATCACCACGGCGGAGAGCTTCGGCGATCTCGCCTAGTATCGTCAAAACACTGGAAAATCGGTCGCCCGATGTTCAGAGCGGGCAGCGCCCGCAGCACATAACATGGTGTTTTGCCTAGGAAGTTCACCGTCAGGCTGCTTCACGGCCCTGGGGCGCATAGGCGCCCCAGGGTTGAAAAGAAGCGCGGCTTCTCTTCAACTGCGGTGACTATTATATAGACACGGGTGCCGCCGGAGGGAGTGCTCCGCCAGCGGTGCTGAAAGGAGAATCCTATCTATGGACCTCGCGTTGATCCAAACCGCCCTGGAGCTGGGACTGGTCTGTTCCCTGACGGTGCTGGCGCTGTTTTTGAGCTACTCCATGCTGGGCGTGTGCGACCTCTCCACGGACGGCTGCTTTACCCTGGGCGCCGCCGTGGGAGCTGTGGCCGCCATCTCCGGCCACCCCTACCTGGCCCTGCCTGCGGCCATGCTGGCCGGCGTCTGTTCCGGCTTTGTCACGGCCCTGCTCCAAACCCGGATGGGCATCAACAGCCTGCTGGCGGGCATCATTGTCAATACGGGCCTGTACTCCGTCAATATCTGGGTGATGGGGGGAAAGTCCCTGCTGAACATGAACCAGACGGAGACGGTGTTCACCAAGGTCCGCGGACTGCTGGAGGGAACGCCTTTGGCAGGCCAGTACACCCTGGTGACGGCGGCCCTGGCGGCGGCTTTGACGGCGGCGCTCTTGACGGTGTTCCTCAACACCCGCCTGGGCCTTGCCATCCGGGCCACCGGAAACAACCCGGATATGGTGCGCTCCTCCTCGGTGAACCCGGTATTCACCACCACGGTGGGCCTCTGCGTGGCCAACGCCTTTACCGGCCTCTCCGGGTGCCTGCTGGGGCAGATGCAGAAGTCCGTGAACATCGACATCGGCAGCGGCATGGTGACCATTGCCCTGGCGTCCCTGCTGATCGGCAGCACGTTCTTCGGCCGGGGCGGCATCGGGCTGCGGGCTGCGGGCATGGTGGCGGGAGCGTTTTTGTTCCGCCTGGTGTATACCGTCGCCCTGCGCTTTGAGATGCCGGCCTATATGCTGAAGCTGGTGTCCTCGGTCATCATCATCCTGGCCATCTCCGGGCCCTATCTCCGGGAGCAGTGGCCCATGCTCCGCCGCCGCATGACCCACCGGACGGCCGCGAAAGGGGGGCAGTGAGTTATGCTGACCATCTCCAAGATTTCCAAGACCTTCAACCCCGGCACCGTCAACGAGAAAAAGGCGCTGACGGACCTGTCCCTGCACCTGGAGCCGGGGGACTTTGTCACCATCATCGGCTCCAACGGGGCAGGCAAGTCCACGCTGTTCAACGCCATCTGCGGGGATTTCCTCACAGACGCGGGGTCGATTGCGGTCAATGGCCAGGACATCACCTTCATGCCGGCGTATCAGCGGGCCAAGCACATTGGCCGGCTGTTCCAGGACCCCATGCGGGGCAGCGCCCCCGGCATGACCATTGAGGAGAATCTGGCCCTGGCCGCTGGCAGCGGCGGGTGGTTCTCCCACATCAGTCAGGAGGAGAAAAAGAGCTTCCGGGAACGTCTGGCGCTGCTGGACATGGGCCTGGAGGACCGGATGAAGCAGCCGGTGGGACTGATGTCCGGCGGACAGCGGCAGGCGCTGACGCTGCTGATGTCCACCATGAATCCCCCGTGGCTCCTGCTTCTGGATGAGCACACCGCCGCCCTGGACCCCGGCACGGCGGAGAAGGTGCTGAAGCTGACCCAGGAGATCGTGGCAGAGCACAGGATCACCACGCTGATGGTGACCCACAACATGCAGCAGGCCCTGGAGCTGGGGAACCGGACGCTGATGATGGACCGGGGCCGGATTCTGTTCGATGTCTCCGGTCCGGAGCGGCAGGGCCTCACGGTGGAGGATCTGCTGCGCCGGTTCAAGGCGGAGGCCGGAAAGGCCCTGGACAACGACCGGATGCTGCTGGGCTGAGGGGCGGACAAGGGAATATGAGAGCCTGTTTAGAATCTCCTCGCACACGTCTTGGCGGCGTATTTTCCGTCCAGACTTCGTTAAAAATCCTTGCAATCCGCCAGGATTGCGGCGGCTTTTTGCCTTGCTGGACAAAAAAT
>JAAWIL010000015.1 GCA_022796315.1 Oscillibacter sp.
TGAAGTCCACCGTCAGGCCGTTTCACGGCCCCTGGGGCGCCTATGCGCCCCAGGGTTGAAAAGAAGCATTTGCTTCTTTTCAACTGCGGTGACTATAGATTCCATCATCTTTCCAAGAGCGCTCAAGATCATACCAGATCCGCCGGTTTGCCGCAAGGACCGGTCCGCCGGACGGGGCCTGGAGATGAAAACGTTTCCGGCCCGTTCCTGGGGAGATCTGACAAAAACTTATCAAACATCCACAAGAAAACAGGTTGCTATGATCGGATATCTGTGATATAATAACGAAATCAATCAAAAAGAGTTTGGTTGTAACAGAGGAACTGTGCCGTCCCGCCGGACGGAGGTGCGGGAGGGGAAAGGACTCTTCCGCGCTTTTTCAAATGCTACCCGAGGGGATATTTCGGAGAGAGGAAGACGATATGAGCAGACTGGAAGTAAAAGTACCCGGCCAGGCACAGGCCGTGGTGGAACAGCTGTACCGCAATATGGAGCGGCGGATCGCCGCCAGCCCGCCGGGACTGTGCCCGGTGGACATGGCGCTGAACTTTCTGGACCTGTGCCGGGCCCAGACCTGCGGCAAGTGCGTGCCCTGCCGGGTGGGGCTGACCCAGCTCTCCAACATGATCCGGGAGGTCCTGGACGGGGAGCCGGACATCGGCATTCTGCGGCGGATTGAGAGCACGGCCCAGGTGATTGTGGACACGGCGGACTGCGCCATCGGCATGGACGCGGCCCAGCTGGTGCTGATGGGTATCAAGGGCTTCCGGGACGATTACGAGGAGCACATCCTCCGCCACCGCTGTCTGGGCAGCCTCAAGAATCCCGTGCCCTGCGTGGCCCTGTGCCCTGCGGGCGTGGATATTCCCGGTTACATCGCCCTGGTGAACGAGGGGCGCTGCGCCGATGCGGTGCGGCTGATCCGCAAGGACAATCCCTTCCCCACCGCCTGCGCCTACATCTGCGAGCACCCCTGCGAGGCCCGCTGCCGGCGGAACATGGTGGACGACGCCCTGAATATCCGCTGTCTCAAGCGCTACGCCGTGGACCACGCCGGAGAGGTGCCTCAGCCGAAGCCCGCCCCGGCCACCGGCAAGTCCGTGGCCATCATCGGCGGCGGCCCGGGAGGCCTCTCGGCGGCCTACTACCTGGCCCTTATGGGCCACAAGGTCACCGTCTACGAAAAGCAAAAGCAGCTGGGCGGCATGATGCGCTACGGCATCCCCAGCTACCGCTTCCCCCGGGAGAAGCTGGACGCGGAGATTGCGTCGATCCTGTCCCTGGGCATCGAGGTCCATACGGAGACCAACGTGGGCACCGACGTCACCTTTGACCAGCTGAAGCAGAAGTATGACTGCCTGTATCTCTCCATCGGGGCCCACACGGACAAGAAGACCGGCATTGAGGGAGAGGACAGCTGCGGCGTGATTTCCGCCGTGGAGCTGCTGCGCCACATCGGCGACGACGAGATGCCCGACTTCACCGGCCAGCGGGTGGTGGTGATCGGCGGCGGCAACGTGGCCATGGACGTCACCCGCAGCGCCATCCGCCTGGGCGCGGAGAAGGTGAGCTGCGTCTACCGCCGCCGCCAGGAGGACATGACCGCCCAGCAGGAGGAGGTGGAGGGCGCCATCGCCGAGGGCGCGGAGATCCTGACCCTCCAGGCGCCGCTGCGGATTGAGGCCGGCGAGGACGGCCGCGTGACGGCCCTGTGGACCCAGCCCCAGATCATCGGCGAGTTTGACAAGGCGGGCCGGCCCCGGCCCAACACCGCCGAGGTGGAGCCCCTGCGGGTGCCGGCGGATACCATCATTGTGGCCATCGGCCAGGGCATTGAGACCCGGGGCCTGGAGCAGAGCGGCATCAAGATCCAGCGGGGCGGCGTGCTGCAGGCCAACACCAGCACCCAGCTGCCGGATATGGAGGGCGTGTTCGCCGGCGGAGACTGCGTAACGGGTCCCGCCACGGTGATCCGGGCCATTGCCGCGGGCAAGGCCGCCGCCGCCAACATCGACGAGTATCTGGGCTTCAACCACGAGATTGAGTCCGAGGTCAAGGTTCCCACGCCCCGGTGCGCGGACCTCCGCCCCCGCGGCCGGGTCAACGCCACCGAGCGGGACGCCTTCGAGCGCAAGGGGGACTTCCAGTGCATCGAGTGCGGCATGACCGATGAGGAGGCCGCCCAGGAGTCCTCCCGGTGCCTGCGGTGCGACCACTTCGGCTACGGAAACTTCAAGGGAGGACGTGTGGAGAAATGGTAAACTTTACGATCAACGGGCGGGCGCTCTCCGCCCCCAAGGGGACCACCATCCTGGCCGCCGCCGAGAAGGCGGGCATCCCCATTCCCCATCTGTGCTTTTTGAAGGACATCAACGAGATCGCCGCCTGCCGGATGTGCATGGTGGAGGTGGAGGGCACGGACCGGCTGGTGCCGGCCTGCAACACCGCCATTCTGGAGGGCATGGTGATCCAGACCAACTCTCCCCGGGTCCGCCAGGCCCGGAAGACGAACCTGCGGCTGATCCTCAGCCAGCACAACTCCAACTGCACCGTGTGCGTCCGCAGCAGCAACTGCGAGCTCCAGCGCCTCTCCCACGACCTGAACATCCACTACCAGCCCTATGAGACCCAGCCGGAGCGGTCCAACGTGGACCTGAGCGTCCCCATTGTCCGGGAGGCCAGCAAGTGCATCAAGTGCATGCGCTGCGTCCAGGTCTGCGACAAGATTCAGGGGATGCACATCTGGGACGTGGCGGGCACCGGCTCCCGGACCACGGTGGATGTCAGCTACAACCGCCGCCTCATCGACACGGACTGCACCTTCTGCGGCCAGTGCGTCACCCACTGCCCCACCGGCGCATTGACAGTCCGAGACGACACCAACACGGTGCTCCAGGCCCTGGCGGACCCGGAGATCACCACCGTGGTGCAGGTGGCCCCGGCGGTGCGGGTGGCCTGGGCGGAGTTCTTCGGCCTGCCGGCCAAGCAGGCCACCACCGGCCGCATGGTGGCGGCGCTGAAGCGCATCGGCTTTGACTACGTGTTCGACACCAACTTCGCCGCGGACCTGACCATCATGGAGGAGGGCAGCGAGTTCGTCCAGCGCTTCACCCACCGGGGGAAGAACCGCTGGCCCATGTTCACCTCCTGCTGTCCCGGCTGGGTGCGGTTCCTGAAAACCCAGTACCCCGACTATACGGAGAACCTCTCCACGGCCAAGTCCCCCCAGCAGATGTTCGGGGCCATCGCCAAGACCTACTTTGCCGAGAAGATCGGCATGGACTCCCGGAAGATGTTCGTGGTGTCCATCATGCCCTGCTCGGCCAAGAAGGCGGAGCGGGAGCTGCCCACCATGAAGAATGCCTTTGGAAACCCGGATGTGGACGCCGTGCTGACCACCCGGGAGATGTGCCGGCTGTTCCGCAGCGACTGCATCGTCCCCACGGACCTGGAGGAGGCGGAGTTCGACAGCCCCCTGGGCTCCGGCACCGGCGCGGCGGTGGTTTTCGGCGCCACCGGCGGCGTGATGGACGCGGCTCTCCGCAGCGCCTACTATCTGGTAACCGGGAAGAACCCGGACCCGGACGCCTTCGCGGAGGTCCGAGGCACCAAGCCCTGGCGGGAGGCCTCCTTCACGATCCCCGGGGCGGGAGAGGTCCGGGTGGCGGCGGTCAGCGGTCTGGCCAATACCCGCAAGCTCATGGAGGCCATTGACAGCGGAATGGTGGACTACGACTTCGTGGAGGTCATGGCCTGTCCCGGCGGATGCGCCGGAGGCGGCGGCCAGCCCATTCACGAGGGCCAGGAGATGGCGGGAAGCCGGGGCAGCCAGCTGTGGAAGATGGACGCCAAGGCCCCCATCCGATTCTCCCACGAGAACACGGATGTGCAGGAGCTGTACCACGCCTATCTGAAAAAGCCCCTGGGCGAGCTGTCCCACCACCTGCTGCACACGGACCACGAGGCCTGGCAGGCCCCCGTCAGCAAGGCCGAGGGAGAGTAAACGTACATCAAGAGATTGGATGAGGATGAAAAAGGACCGGGCGGAACTCTTAAAGAGTTCCGCCCGGTTCGGGCTTTTTGGATATACACTCACAGCCGGGTCACAACGGGAATGACCATGGGGCTGCGGCGGGTGGTCTTGAAGAGGTAGCTGCTGACGGCGGATTTCACCGTGCCCCGCAGCTCGCCGTCGTCCCGCCCGCGCCGGCGGGTGACGGAGGAGGCTGCCTCCAGAGCCACACTCTGCAATTCTTTCATCAGATCCCCGGACTCCTTGACGTAGATGAAGCCCCGGGTGATGATCTCCGGCTCGCTGAGGAGGTCCCCATTGTGGGCGGAGATGGGCATGACCACCACCACCATGCCGTCCTCGGCCAGGCGCTTGCGGTCCCGCATGACCACGGCGCCCACGTCGCCTACGCCGTTGCCGTCCACGTAGACCTCGCCGGCGGGCACCGTGCCGCCGATCTTCAGCGTCTTGGCGGTGAGCTCAATGACGGAGCCGATCTCCGCGATGGCGATGTGGTTGCGGTCCATGCCCATGTCCTGAGCCACCTGGGAGTGAATCTGGAGCATCCGCTGCTCGCCGTGGAGGGGGAGGAAGAAACGGGGCTTGGTCAGGGCGTGGATGATCTTCAGCTCCTCCTGGCAGGCGTGGCCGGAGACGTGGAGCATGTCGGCCCGGTCGTAGACCACCTTCACGCCCTTGCGGAAGAGCTCGTTGATGACCCGGCCCACCGTCACCTCGTTGCCGGGGATGGCGGAGGCGGAGATGATGACCTTGTCCCCCGCCCCCAGCTCCACCTGCTTGTGGGTGGAGAAGGCCATGCGGTACAGGGCGCTCATCTCCTCGCCCTGGGAGCCGGTGGTGACGATGACCTGCTTGTTCTTGGGCAGGCCCTTGATCTTGTTGATGTCCGTGACGGTGCCCTTGGGCACCTTGATGAAGCCCAGCTCCGTGGACACGCGCATCATGTTCTCCATGCTCCGGCCTGTGACGGCCACCTTCCGGCCGCACTGGGCGGCGGCGTCCAGCACCTGCTGGATGCGGTGGACGTTGGAGGCGAAGGTGGTGACGATGATCCGGTCCTCGCAGTTCTGGAACTGCCGGGTGAAGGTGGCGCCCACCGCCTTCTCCGAGGGGGTAAAGCCGGGGCGCTCCACGTTGGTGGAGTCCGCGCACAAGGCCAGAACGCCCTCCTTGCCCAGCTCGCCCAGGCGGGCCAGGTCGATGACCTCCCCGTCAATGGGGGTGGAGTCGATCTTGAAGTCCCCGGTGTGGACCACGGTGCCCATGTGGGTGTGGATGGCGAAGGCCACAGAGTCCGGAATGGAGTGGTTCACATGGATGAATTCCACCGTGAACTTCCCCGCCCGAACGCTCTTGCCCGGCTCCACCGTAATGAGCTTGGTGGACTTGACCAGGCCGTGCTCCTCCAGCTTCAGCCGGATGAGCCCCGCGGTGAAGCGGGTGCAGTAGATGGGCATGTTCACCTGCTTGAGCACATAGGGAATCGCCCCCACGTGGTCCTCGTGTCCGTGAGTGATGAACAGCCCCCGGATGCGGGCCCGGTTCTTGATGAGATAGGTCACGTCGGGGATGATGCAGTCGATGCCGTACATGTCGTCCCCGGGGAACGCCATGCCGCAGTCCACCACAATGATCTCTCCGCCAAACTCATAGACCGTCATGTTCTTGCCGATCTCGTCCAGTCCGCCCAGAGGAATGATTTTCAATTTTTCTGCCATAGATATCCAGTAATCTCCTTTTTGCAAGATGATGTACACAGAAGCGGGCCGCTGCCGCGCCCAAAAGGGCGCACGAAATCAAGACGACCGTTGTCCGCCCGGCCCCGTTTCGCCGGCGGAGGTTCGGCTCCGTCAAATTCCGGGGAATCTCGCGGAGATTCCCGCCATCATGGGTGCTTCTGCCTCTATTTTGACCGGGGAAAGCGCGTTCCGCGGTAAAATACAAAATCAGCGGGGGAGCGGTCCTCCCCGCGCACGACGTATTACAGTATAACACAGAAAATCCCGTTTGTATACATAAATTTTTCCACGGCCGGAGAACAGCGCATTTGAGGCGCCGCCCGTCCTGGGGGAGATCCGGTCTGCCGTGGGAGGGAACCCCGCCGGCAGCCAGCCCGACAGGGGGAGGAATTGGCCCGGCCGGGGTCCGGGTCCTGCGCTCTTCGGAGCCGCCATGAAAACAGGAATCGGCCGCGCCCTTTTTTCGCATTTACCTTGCGCATCCCGTGCAAAACTGGTATACTGTATACCCTAGAGTCTGTCTTGCTCCAGGATTCCACATATTGATCTGCGGCCCGCCGCCACTGTTTCGGACGGCGGCGGCAGGAAGGGGGCCCCGGGATGAACAACAAAAAACTCTCTCATCTGCTGGAACCAAATTTAAAGCTGTACTTTCTCTGCCTGGCGCTGTTTACCGCCGCTGCCGCCACCGTCAGCTGGGAGCTGGCGCTGGTGGAGGGCCTGGTGACGGCGGGGCTGTACGTCTACTCCACCAAGCGCAACCAGAAGCGCCGCCAGGGGATCTTGCAGTATATCGACAAGGTCACCGGCAGCGTGGATACCGCCAGTAAGTCCACCCTCATCAACTCCCCCCTGCCCATCATGGTCTTCCGGCCGGACACCGGGGAGGTCATCTGGAGCAACGAGAACTTCCTCCAGCTGGCGGGGGTGCGGGAGCACCTCTTTGAGATGCGGGTGGAGTCCGCCGTGCCCAACTTCCCGGTCCAGTGGCTGCTGGAGGGGAAGCAGGAGTGCCCGGACCGGGTGGAGATGAACAGCCGCCGCTTCCGGGTCTACGGCAGCCTGGTCCGGGCCAAGGGCCGGGGCGGGGAGCAGAACCTGGTGGCCACCACCTACTGGGTGGACACCACCGAGGCCGACCGCCTCTGGGAGACCTACTCCGCCACCCGGCCGGTGATGGCCATCCTGATGCTGGACAACTACGACGATTTGATGAAGGCCTGCGCGGATACCCAGCGCAGCGCCATTCTGGCCCAGATTGACGAGCGCCTGGGGGCCTGGGCGGAGTCCGGAAAGGGACTGCTGATGAAAACCGAGCGGGACCGGTACTTCTTCCTCTTTGAGGAGTGCCACTACGACCACTTTGTGGCGGACCGCTTCTCCGTGCTGGACGCCATCCGGGACATCCAGGCGGGGGAGGGCGGGCACCCCACCCTCTCCATCGGCGTGGGCAAGGACGCCGACAGCATCCCCGAGCTCTACAAGAACGCCTCCCTCTCCCTGGAGATGGCCCTGAGCCGGGGCGGCGACCAGGCGGTGGTCCGGAACCGGATGGACTTTGAGTTCTACGGCGGCCGGAGCAAGACCACGGAAAAGCGCACCAAGGTGAAGTCCCGGGTGATGGCCAACGCCCTCAGTGAGCTTATGGCGGACGCCAGCGAGATCTACGTCATGGGCCACAGCTACGCCGACATGGACGCCGTGGGCGCCGCCGCGGGCATCTGCTGCGCCGCCCGGAAGCGGGGCAAGCGCGCCCAGATCGTCATCGACCTGGACAAGAGCGCCGCCGAGGCCCTGCTGGGCAAGCTCCAGGCCCTGCCGGAGTACGCCGGGACCTTTGTCTCCGGCGGCGACGCCTTTGTAAAGATGCGCCCCGGCGCGCTGCTGGTGGTGGTGGACACCAACCGCCCCGACCTGGTGGAGAGCCAGCAGGTGCTGGAGAGCTGCAACCGGGTGGCGGTCATCGACCATCACCGCCGTGCGGCCCGCTATATTGAAAACGCCGCCTTCAGCTTCCACGAGCCTTACGCCTCCTCCGCCTCAGAGCTGGTGACGGAGCTTTTGCAGTACCTGGTGGAGCCCGCCGACCTTCTGCGGGGGGAGGCGGAGGCGCTGCTGGCCGGCATCGTGCTGGACACGAAGCGCTTCTCCCAGCGCACCGGCGGCCGGACCTTTGAGGCGGCGGCGTTCCTGCGCCGGGCGGGGGCGGACACGGCGGAGGTCCAGCGCCTGTTCCAGAACGATCTCAGCGACATGGTGACCCGGTATGACATCATCCGCCGGGCGGAGGTCTACCGGGGCAACATCGCCCTGGCCCTGGTCCCGGAGGACGGGGTGGACCGGGTGGCGGCGGCCCAGGCCTCCGACGAGCTTTTGACCCTCAAGGGCGTGGCGGCCTCCTTTGTGCTCTACCGCAGCGGCGACGCGGTGCTGATGTCCGCCCGCTCCCTGGGGGAGATCAACGTCCAGGTAATCCTGGAGGCCCTGGGCGGCGGCGGCAATTCCACCACCGCCGGCGGCCGGGTGGAGAACGGCGACATCCACGAGGTCCGGGCAAAGCTGGTGGACGCCATCGAGGCCTACTTTGAGAAGTAGGCAGGGAGGGACAGGAGCATGAGACACATTGCTTTGTTTGTGGTGCTCTATGCCCTCGCCCTGGGTGTGACGGGCGTTGCCGTCTGGCTGGGGATGTGGTATCCGCAACTGGGGGCGGCCCTCCTGTTCCTGGGACTGCCCCTCCTGCCGGCCCTGTCGGCATACGGCCTTTTGCGGCAGGCGGACCAGGGAAGACAGCTCCGGCTCCTGAGGGAGCAGATGCAGGCGCTGGAGGATCAACAGAAATCAGAATAAGGAGAGATAAACCATGAAAGTGATTTTGCAGCAGGATGTGAGAGGCCAGGGGAAGAAGGGCCAGATGGTGGAGGTAGCGGAGGGCTACGCCCGGAACTTCCTTCTGCCCCGGAAGCTGGCGATTCCCGCCACGGCGGACGCCATCAACACCATGAACCTGAAGGAGAAGGCCCGGAAGGCCGAGGAGCAGCGTCTCAAAGCCGAGGCGGAGGAGATCGCCGGGAAGCTGAAGGAGTGCCAGGTGAAGCTCACCGCCAAGGCGGGGAGCAACGGGAAGCTCTTTGGGGCGGTGACCACCAAGGAGATCTCCGACGGGCTCAAGGAGCAGCACCAGCTGGATATCCCCAAGCAGAAGCTGGTGCTGGAGGAGCCCATCAAGGCGTTTGGAAACTATCAGGTGAAGGCGAAGCTGGGCTTTGAGGTCACCGGGACGGTGTATGTGTCGGTATTTGAGGAAAAATAATGAGGGCCGGCCTGGCGGCCGGGGGCGATAGAATCAGCTATGATGATAGCTTGGCATTGCACCCCCCATTTTCTCTTTTCGGTTGCGCCGAAAAGAGAAAACGGGCCGTGCACGGTCCAAAAGAGAAAAGGCGCTGGGGCGAGAACTTGGCCGCAGGCCAAGTTTCGCCAATGTACGGGGGTTGTTCCCGCCCGGTTTGGGTGCGGACTTGAAAGCCCCTGCCGGCGCGCGCCGCACCCGGGTCCTTGTAGGAGTCTTGACCCGCGTGTAGAGACTGCCGACGAGGCTGTTGGGTGGTTGACGGACGGCCTCCCCTCCGCTTTCCGCGCTTCCGCGCTGGCCGGGAGGCTTGGGGGGGGATTGGTTTCGGTGCTTCTATTCTTGAGGGGCGGTGAGGCGCAGGCCCGTTTGGACGCCTAGTGTGAAGGCCGCCGTGGACCAGCGTAACCGTAAGTCGGTCAGGAAATCTATGCAGGATACTTTTTGGTCTGCTGGGACCGATTCCAACAGAGTGAGCAGAAAGTCTTCCCGGAAAAGCGGGTGATCTTTCAGCTTCGGCAGTGCATAGTAATCAAAAAGCCATTCATGGATGTTTTCCATAGGTTACCTCCGCACAATAAGATTGTGCTATCATCATACACTCAATTAGATTGTGTGTCAATAGAGAGGCGCTATGAACCACAAGAATTTAACAATCCTTGGTCAGCGTCTCCGTGTTCTGCGCCAGGAAGGTGGAGGAACGCAAAGGGACATGGCCGCATATTTAGACTGTACAGTCAGCAATTATCAGAAGATTGAATATGGACAGGTAAACGTTCCTGCCACCACGCTGGTACTGCTTTCGCAGAAATTCCAAGTGACAACAGACTATCTCTTGGGCCTGTCAGACGAAAGGTAGAAGCCAATCCACTGCCGAGCTCCGGGGCAGCGCGGAAGCGCGGAAAGCGGAGGGAGGCCGTCCGACCACCACCCAACAGCCTCCGCCGGAAGTCTCTTCACGCGGGGGAAAACTCCTACAAGGGACCCGGTCCGGCGCGCGCCAGCAGGGGCCCGCAAGTCTCTGCCCGGACCGGGCGGGGAGAACCCCCGCACATTGGTAAACTTGACCGGAGGTCAAGTTTGCCACCAGCGTCTTTTTCTCTTTTGGACCGTGCACGGCCCGTTTTCTCTTTTTCTGCGCCCAGAAAAAGAGAAAATGGGGGGTGCATTGCCCAGCTATCATCATAGCTGACTCCCCCGCCCCCGGCCGCAGGCCGGACCAAAAAAGGAGGCCTCCATGCCCAACGAGGATATCTTACTAAGACAACTCCCCCACTCCCTGGAGGGAGAACAGGCCGTATTAGGCTCAATGCTCATCAATCCCGACTGCGTCAAGGACGTTATGGAAAAACTCCGCCCGGCGGACTTCTACCTGCGCCAGAACCGGGAGATCTTTGAGACCATCTACTCCATGTTCGTCTACGGCAAGCCCATCGACGGCATTACCGTCTGCGGGGAGATGGAGAAAACCGGCACCTATGACGGCCAGACCACCCGGTCCTATCTGGCCCAGCTGATGGAGATCACCCCCACCAGCGCCAACGTCATGGAGTACGCCGCCATCGTGCGGGACAAGGCCCTGCTGCGGGGCGTGGCCCAGGCGGCGGCGGAGATCACCGCCATGGTCCAGGAGGGCGTGGGCGAGGCCGCAGAGATCCTGGAGGCCGCCGAGCAGAAGGTCTACGGCGTCCGCCGGGGACAGTCCGCCCAGGACATGGTCCCCCTGCGGCAGGTACTGCCGGAGGTGCTGGACCGGCTCAGCGAAATGAGCGAGAGCGAAAACCACCTGCCCGGGGTCTCCACTGGCCTCTCCGCCGTGGACCAGAAGATCACGGGGCTGAATAACTCCGACCTCATCCTCCTGGCCGGGCGGCCCGGCATGGGCAAGACCTCCCTGGGGCTGAACTTCGCCCTGAACGTGGCCCGGGGCACCCGGAAGACCGTGGCGATCTTTTCCCTGGAGATGTCCCGGGAGCAGCTGACCACCCGGCTTCTCAGCTCCGAGGCCCTGGTGGAGAACGGACGGCTGAAAACCGGAAACCTCCGGGAGACCGACTGGGAGAAGATCGCCGGCGCCGCCACGGTGCTGAACCAGCTGGATGTGCGCATTGACGACAATCCCCTGCTGAGCGTGGCGGACATGAACGCCAAGTGCCGCCGGCTGGACAATCTGGCCCTGGTGGTCATCGACTACCTCCAGCTGATGACCTCCGCCGGGGGACAGAGCCGGGGGAGCGAGAACCGCCAGCAGGTGGTGTCTGACATCTCCCGGATGCTGAAGATCATGGCCAAGGAGCTCAATGTCCCCGTGGTGTGCCTCAGCCAGCTGAGCCGCGCCAACGAGAAGCGGGAGGACAAGCGGCCCATGCTGTCGGACCTGCGGGAATCCGGCGCCATCGAGCAGGACGCGGATATTGTTCTCTTTTTGTACCGGGACGATTATTATAACGAGGACTCGGAGAAGCATAATATTGCTGAGTGCATCGTGGCCAAGAACCGCCACGGCGAGACCGGCAAGGTGGAGCTGCGGTGGATGCCCGAGTACACCACCTTCTCCACCCTGGATACCCGCTATGACGACGAGGACTGACCTGATGCCGGAGGCGGGGGAGCGGGTGCTCTGCGCCGTGTCCGGCGGGCTGGACTCCATGTGTCTGCTGCACCTACTGAGGGCCTGGTGCCGGGAGCGGGGCGGGACCGTGGCGGCCGCCCACTTCAACCACCGGCTCCGGGAGACGGCGGACCGGGACGAGCGGTTTGTCCGGGAGACCTGCGAGGCGTGGGGCGTCCCTCTGGCCGTGGGCCGGGGAGAGGTCCGGAGCCTCGCGGAGCGGGAGGGCCGGTCCCTGGAGGAGGCGGGACGGAGCCTGCGGTACGGCTTCCTGCGCCGGACGGCGGAGGAGCTGGGCTGTACCCGGATCTACACCGCCCACCACGCCAACGACAACGCGGAAACCCTGCTCTTCCACCTGATCCGGGGCACGGGGCTCAAGGGCCTGGCGGGGATTCCCCAGCGGCAGGGGAACGTGTACCGCCCCCTGCTGGAGACGGACCGGCGGGAGCTGGAGGCCTACGCCGCCCGGTGGGAGATCCCCCACATCGAGGACGAGACCAACGCCGACCCGGAGGCCGCCAGCCGGAACTTCCTGCGGCTGCGGGTGATGCCGCTGCTGGAGGAGCTGAACCCCAGGGCCGTGGAGCACATGACCCGAACCGCCGGAATCCTGGCCCGGGAGGACGAGGCCCTGGAGACGCTGGCGGAGATGGAGAGCTCCAACGCCATGAAGCGGCCCGACGGCAGCTGGGCCATGTTCACCGCCACCCTGGAGTCCTGGCCCCGGGCGGCCACGGAGCGGGCAGTCCTCCTGCTGATGGCGAGAGCCTGCGGACAGCGGCGGGATTTCACCGCCCGGCATGTGCAGGCGGTGCTGGAGCTGAGACCGGGAGGGAGCCTCTCCCTGCCCCACGGGCTGCTGGTCCGGCGGGAGGGGGACTGCCTCACCTTTGAAAAGACCGCCCCCCTTTCGCCGGGGCGGTCCGCCGGGTTGGGGGAGACCGTGTCCTTTGGGGACTGGACCGTGACGCTGGCGGAGGCGCCGGCAAAGGGCGGTTCCTACCGCCTGTTTCTGCCGCCGGGTGCGCCCCTGTCGGTGACCCATTGGCGGAGCGGCGACCGGATGCGCCTGCCGGGCCAGCGGGGAGCACGGACCCTGAAGCGCCTCTGCGCGGAACGGGGCATTCCCCCTTGGCAGCGGGATGCCCTGCCGGTGCTGCGGGTGGGAGAGGCCCCTGCCGCCGTGCCGGGCGTGGGGATTGACCAGGAATTCGCGCTGCGGCGGGACGAAGCGGCGGTTTATGTGACCTTTGCAAGAAAGAAAGACAAGGAGGACGGACGCCATGAACAGTGAGATGGAGAGAGACATTTTGAAGGTCCTGGTAACGGAGGAGCAGCTCCGGCGCCGGGTGGAGGAGCTGGGGGAGGCCCTGTATGAGCGGTTCCGGGGACAGAGACCGCTGTTCCTGGGAGTTTTGAAGGGGTCCTTTGTGTTCATGGCGGACCTGGTGCGGGCCTGCCAGCTGAAGAGCGACATCGAGTTTATCGCCGTCAGCTCCTATGAGAACGCCACGGTGTCCTCGGGCCGGGTGAAGATCAACCACGATCTCCAGCAGGACATCACCGGGCGGCACCTCATTCTTGTGGAGGACATTTTGGACTCCGGCAACACCCTGGCCTTTTTGAAGGAGTACTTCCTGGCCAAGGGGGCCGCGTCCATCACCCTGGTGACGCTGCTGGATAAGCCGGCCCGCCGGACCAAGGCCGTGACCGCGGATCTCGCGGGCTTCACGGTGCCGGACGAGTTCGTGGTGGGCTACGGCCTGGACTATGCCCAGCAGTACCGCAATATCCCCTATATCGGCGTGTTAAAACCCGAGGTCTACGCCGGGTAAGGGGCAAAGGAGGGAATCCATCTTGACAAGACAAAGCCGCTTGCCCAGCCTGAGCACAATATTCCTGGTGCTGGTGATCCTGGTGTGTCTCAGCTGGACCTGGCAGCTGAACCGGCAGACGGAGGAACTGAGCTACTCCGAGATGGTCCAGCTGTTTCAGCAGGAGAAGGTCTCCGCCTTTTCCTTCTCCGACGGACACACGGTGACCCTCACCCTGCGGGACCGCCCGGAGGGACGGGGAGAGGTCCGCTGCAAGGTATACGACTTCCAGCTGTTTTATGACGACCTCAACGACCTGGTCCGGGCCCAGAAGGCCAAGGGGGTCCTGACCGGCTACAGCTATCCCCCGCCGGAGACCACCAACTGGCTGGAGCTCCTGCTGCCCTGGATCATGATGGCGCTGGTGCTGGGCGGGGTGTGGTATCTGACCTCCGTCCGGGCTCAGGGGGGCGGCGTGGGGGCGGACCGCATGGCCAAGTTTGGCGCCGCCCGCACCCGGACGCTGACGGAACACGACAAGCACGTCACCTTTGACGATGTGGCCGGGGCGGACGAGGAGAAGGAGGAGCTCCAGGAGATCGTGGAGTTCCTGAAGGACCCCAAGCAGTTCCTGGCTCTGGGGGCCCGGATTCCCAAGGGCGTGCTGCTGGTGGGCCCTCCGGGCACCGGCAAGACGCTGCTGGCCAAGGCCGTGGCAGGGGAGGCCGGCGTGGGCTTCCTCTCCATCTCCGGCTCCGACTTTGTGGAGCTCTATGTGGGCGTGGGCGCCAGCCGGGTCCGGGATCTCTTCGACCAGGCCAAGCGGACCTCCCCGGCCATTGTGTTCATTGACGAGATCGACGCCGTGGGACGCCAGCGGGGCACGGGCCTGGGCGGCGGCCACGACGAGCGGGAGCAGACCCTCAACCAGCTCCTGGTGGAGATGGACGGCTTTTCCGCCAACGAGGGCGTGGTGGTCCTGGCGGCCACCAACCGGGCCGACGTGCTGGACCCGGCGCTGCTGCGTCCCGGCCGGTTCGACCGGCAGATCTACGTGGGCCTGCCGGACATCAAGGGCCGGGAGGAGATCCTCCAGGTCCACGTCCACGGCAAGCCCCTGGCGGAGGACGTGGACCTCCACAAGCTGGCCCAGGGCACGGCGGGCTTCACCGGCGCGGACCTGGAGAACCTCATCAACGAGGGCGCCCTGCTGGCGGGGCGGAAGCACCAGCGGTTCATCACCATGGAGGACCTGCGGGCGGCGGAGATCAAGGTCATCGCCGGCCCGGAGAAGCGCAGCCGGGTGATCCCCCAGCACGAGCGGGAGCTCACGGCCTGGCATGAGGCGGGCCACGCGGTGGTGATGCACGCCCTGCCGGGGCAGGACCCGGTGAGCCAGATCAGCATTGTGCCCCGGGGCATGGCCGGGGGCATGACCATCTCCCTGCCGGAGGAGGACCGCTCCTACCTCTCCAAGCGGTACCTGGAGGACCAGATCGCGGCCCTGCTGGGGGGCCGGGTGGCGGAGCAGCTGTGCCTGGGGGACGTTTCCACCGGGGCCAGCAACGACATCCAGCGGGCCAGCGCCATCGCCCGGAAGATGGTGGCCAGCTACGGCATGAGCGAGAAAATGGGCACCGTCTCCTTCGACTCCGGCCACGACGAGGTCTTCATCGGCCGCACCATGAGCCAGGGCCGGAGCTACTCCGAGGCCGTGGCCGCCCAGATTGACGAGGAGGTGCAGGCCGTGGTGGGCCGGGCCTGCCGCCGGTGCGAGGAAATTCTCCGGGAGCGCCGGGCCAAGCTGGACGCCGTGGCGGCCTACCTCCTGGAGCACGAGACCATGGAGCGGGAGGCCTTCCTGGCGGTGATGGAGCCGGAGGAATCCTGAGCGGGCCCTCTTCGGCGAAATCACGAAAACGGTTGTCTCTGCACAGAGGACAGCTGCCGGAGGAAAGTCCGGCCCGGAGCGGCGGCTGTGTTCCGAGAGCGGACAAAGGGCCGTCCGTGCGGCGAGGTATTTTGGGAAATTTGACCAAATGCGAAAATCTTTCTGTGTAATATTCATCTTGCAAACCGGGGAGAAAACCCGTACAATGTATGTTTATACAAGGGACACTTGTCTGTCCCAGTTAAACAGGAGGATGAAAAGGATGAAAAAGCTATTTGCTCTTTTGCTGGCGCTGGCCATGGTGCTGAGCCTTGCGGCCTGCGGCGGCGGAAACGGCGGCGGCGACGCGGACGACGGCCAGGGCGGCTCCGACGGCGCCAACAAGGTGGTCAAGATCGGCGTCTTCGAGCCCCAGACCGGCGACAACGGCGCCGGCGGCAAGCAGGAGATCCTGGGCATGCAGTACGCCAACTACGTCCAGCCCACGGTGGAGATCGGCGGGGAGACCTACGACGTCCAGCTGGAGATCGTGGATAACCGCACCACCGCGGAGAACGGCCCCTCCGCCGCCGCGGAGCTGATGAACCGGGACGTGTCCGTGGTTCTGGGCTCCTACGGCTCCGGCGTGTCCATGGCCGGCGGCAGCGTGTTCCAGGAGGCCGGCGTGCCCGCCATCGGCGTCACCTGCACGAATCCCCAGGTGACCTCCGACTGCGACGTGTACTTCCGCATCTGCTTCCTGGACCCCTTCCAGGGCACCGTCCTGGCCAACTACGCCTACAATGAGCTGGGCGTCACCACGGCCTACACCCTGGCCATGCTGGGCAGCGACTACGACCAGGGCCTGGCCTACTACTTCAAGGAGGCCTTTGAGGGTCTGGGCGGCACCGTGGTCAGCGAGGACTTTCCCGAGGGCAGCGCCAACTTCGTGTCCTATATCAACAACGCCAAGAGCGCCGGCGCGGGCGTCATCTTTGCCCCTGTCTCCACCAACTACGCCCAGCTGATCATCGAGGCCGCCGCGGCCCAGGGCTTTGAGGGCTCCCTGCTGGGCTCCGACACCTGGGACAACAACATGGTTCTGGAGAGCACCGTGGGCAAGACCGTCCATGTGGACATCACCACCTTCTACCAGGAGAGCGGCTCCGAGTTCGACAACGGCATCAAGGAGTGGATCAACGCCAACGCCGACGCCAAGACCAACAACGGCGGCAACGACACCGTCTCCGCCGTCACCGCCATGGGCTATGACGCCTACTTCACGGCCCTGGAGGCCCTGAAGGGCGCCGGCAGCACCGACGCCTCCGCCGTGCTGGAGGCTCTGCCCTCCGTCAGCTACGACGGCGTGTGCGGCCTGGTGGAGTTCGACGACATCGGCGACGCCAAGCGCGATCAGGCCTATATCAAGACCGCCAACACCGAGACCGGCGCCTGGGACTTCGTGAAGGTCCAGGGCGTGGAGTAATCCAAAGACAGCGCGCAGACGAAGGGGACGGCGGGCATTCCGCCCGCCGTCCCTTATTTTGCCATTCTCCGCGGCTCCGCGCCGGCGGGCCGCCTCGAAAGCCCGGCACGGCCGGTCCTCCGAGACGGCCCGGCGCAAAACAAGCAAAGGAGGTCCCTCTATGCAAGCAATCCTGCCCTATTTGATCAACGGCATCTCCGTGGGCGGCCAGTATGCCCTGATTGCCATCGGGTATACCCTGGTCTACGGCATCCTGCGGCTGATCAACTTCGCCCACGGCGACGTGTTCATGGTGGCGGGCCTGGTGATGGTCTACGCCACCGCCGCCATGCCCTTCTACCTGGCCCTGCCCCTGGTGCTGGCGGTCACGGTGCTCCTGGGCTTTGCCATCGAGCGGGCGGCCTACAAGCCCCTGCGGTCGGCGCCCCGGATGTCCGTGATGATCTCCGCCATCGGCGTCAGCTATCTGATCCAGAACCTGGCGTTCTATATCACCGGCGGCGTACCCCAGCCGGTGGTGAATCCCATTCCCTGGATCTCCGGGAACATCATGGTCCTGGGCGCCTCCACCAAGCGGGTGACCCTGGTGACCCCCATCCTGACCATTCTCCTGGTGGCGGGCCTGGTGTATCTCATCAACCACACCAAGATCGGCATGGCCATGCGGGCGGCGGCCAAGGACTTTGAGACCGCCCAGCTCATGGGCATCAAGATCAACGCCGTCATCTCCATGACCTTTGTCATCGGGTCCTTCCTGGCGGCGGTGGGCGCCATGCTGTACTTCACCAACTATCCCTCCGTGGCCATTACCTCCGGCGGCATGCCGGGGCTGAAGGCCTTTGTGGCGGCGGTGTTCGGCGGCATCGGCTCCATCCCGGGCGCGGTGGTGGGGGCCTTCATCATCGGCCTTTGCGAGGAGGTCATCAAGGGCCTGGGGTATACCACCTTCTCCGACGCCTTCACCTTCGCCCTGCTGATTGTGGTGCTGTGCGTGAAGCCCACGGGCCTGTTCGGTGAAAAGGTCACCGACAAGGTGTAAAGGAGGGATGGATATGACGAACAGCAAACAGAGACAAAAACTCATTCTGATGGCGGCGGTGCTGGTGGTGCTCCTGGCGGCCAGCATGGCCGTGGACGCGGCCCTGCCCAGCTATCACATTGCCATCAAGGTCATTAAGAAGGCCACGGTCTATGCCCTGGTGGCGGTGTCCATGAACCTTCTGAACGGCTTTACGGGCCTGTTCTCCCTGGGACAGGCGGGCTTCATGCTCCTGGGGGCCTTCTCCTACGGCGTGCTGACCATCCCCGTGGCCAAGCGGCCCGGCGTGTACCAGTACTTTGACGGCGGCGCCATCCAGTTCTCCCTGCCGGAGATCTTCTCCGGCTTCCTGGGGGACACGGTGGGCTCCACGGTGGGGATGCTGCTGGCGCTGCTGGTGGGCGGGCTGCTGGCGGCCCTCATGGCCTGGCTGATCGGCCTGCCGGTGCTGCGGCTGAAATCGGACTACCTGGCCATTGCCACCCTGGGCTTCGCGGAGATCCTGCGGGCATTCTTCCAGTGGAACGCCCTGGGCCCCGTCACCAACGGGTCCAACCTGCTGAAAAACTACCCGGACTTCACCCACGCCACATCCTATATCATCCTGGCGGGACTGCTGGTGGCGGTGATCGTCCTGCTGATCAACTCCACCTACGGCCGGGCCTTCAAGGCCATCCGGGACGACGAGGTGGCGGCGGAGGCCATGGGCATCAACCTGGCCAAGCACAAGCGGATGGCCTTCATCATCAGCTCCTTCTTCGCCGGCGTGGGCGGCGGGATGCTGGCCATGTACAACGGCACCATTGCCGCCGCGTCCTTCAAGAGCACCATGACCTATGAGATCCTGCTGATCGTGGTCATCGGCGGCATCGGGTCCATCTCCGGGTCCGTCATTGCCAGCTTCCTGTATATCTTCAGCTCCGAGTGGCTGCTGCGGGGGCTGGACTCCGGGAAGTTCCTGGGGATCAACGCCCCGGGCCTCTTTAAAAACGGCTTCCGCATGGCGGTGTTCTCCGTCATCATCATGGTGATTGTGCTGTTCTTCCGGCGTGGGCTCATGGGCGACAGGGAGCTGCCGGACCTCCTGGACCGAAAACCGAAGAGGAGGAAGGAGGCCGCCGGGAAATGAGCGAGAACATCCTGAGAATTGAGAACGCCACCATGCAGTTTGGCGGCGTGGTGGCCGTGGACAATCTGAACCTGGAGATCAACCAGGGGGAGATCGTGGCCCTGATCGGGCCCAACGGCGCGGGGAAGACCACCGCCTTCAACGTGGTCACCGGCGTGTACCAGCCCACCAACGGGGCGGTGTGGTTCTGCGGGGAGAAGATCATCGAGAACCACCCCCAGGGGAAGATGAAGAAGCTCTACAAGGGCCAGCATGACGGGGAGTACCAGCACGTCCTGGCCCCCACGCCGGACAGGATCACGAAGCTGGGCATGGCCCGGACCTTCCAGAACATCCGGCTGTGGAAGTCCCAGACGGTGTTTGACAATGTGCTCATCGCCAAGCACTGCCGCACCACCAGCAACGTCTTCTCCGCCACCTTCCGCCTGAACCGGAAGGAGGAGGCGGCCCAGCGGGCGGAGGTCGAGGAGCTTCTGGAGATCGTGGGGCTCTCCGATGTGCGGGGGGAGCTGGCCACCTCCCTGCCCTACGGCAAGCAGCGGCGGCTGGAGATTGCCCGGGCCCTGGCGGCGGAGCCGAAGCTGCTGCTGCTGGACGAACCGGCGGCGGGCATGAACCCCCAGGAGACCGACGAGCTGACGGCCTTCATCGCCGAGATCCGGGACCGGTTCCGCCTGACGGTGTTCCTGATTGAGCACCACATGAACCTGGTCATGGACATCTCCGACCGGATCTACGTGCTGGACTTCGGCGAGCTGATCGCCCAGGGGACCCCGGCGGAGATTCAGAATAATCAGCGCGTCATCGACGCGTATCTGGGGGTGGCCGAGGATGCTTAAAATTGAAAACCTCCATGTGGCCTACGGCGGCATCCAGGCCCTGCGGGGCATCTCCCTGGAGGTGCCCGACGGAAAGATCGTGACGTTGATCGGCGCCAACGGCGCGGGGAAGTCCACCACGCTGCGGACCATCACGGGCCTGGTAAAGGCGCAGTCCGGCTCCATTCTGTGGAATGACGGGGAGCTGCTGGGCAAGCCCATTGACCACATCGTCAGCGCCGGCATCGCCATGAGCCCCGAGGGGCGCCGGGTCTTTCCGGACATGACGGTGCTGGAGAACCTGAAAATCGGCGCCTACCTCCGGAAGGACAAGGCGGAGATCGCCAAGGACGTCCAGTGGGTCTATGAGCTCTTCCCCCGGCTGGAGGAGCGGAGCTGGCAGCTGGCGGGCACCCTCTCCGGCGGCGAGCAGCAGATGCTGGCCGTGGGCCGGGCCCTCATGTCCCGGCCGAAGCTGATGATGCTGGATGAGCCCTCCCTGGGCCTGGCGCCCCTGGTGGTGCAGGACATCTTCTCCATCATCGGCGAGATCAACCGCCAGGGGGTCACGGTGCTGCTGATCGAGCAGAACGCCAACATGGCCCTGAAGATCGCGGACCAGGCCTACGTGCTGGAGACCGGCAACATCACCATCTCCGGCACCGGCGCGGAGCTCCTGGCCGACGAGCGGGTGAAAGAGGCGTACCTGGGCAAAAATGGATAAAAAAAGAGAGGCGTGAGCCTCTCTTTTTCCATACGGGTTTGGGGAGAAGTGCGGGTTTTGATCCTTGTGCTTTTTAGCGATTTATGGTATAATGCCTCAATTATATAGTCAAAACACTTGAAAATCGGTATCCGATTTTCAAGGCGGGCGAGGCCGCCGGCACATCCATGTGCCGTGTTTTGTCTATGAAGTCCACCGT
>JAAWIL010000016.1 GCA_022796315.1 Oscillibacter sp.
CCTTGCAATCCGCCAGGATTGCGGCGGCTTTTTGCCTTGCTGGACAAAAAATCCCCTCGCCAATCCCCGCACGCTGAGATCCTAAACAGGCTCTTAGAAGATGGCGGAGACCACGGTCTCCGCCATCTGGTTCCTTTCTTTCAGACTCTTAGAACCTGTATTCATAATCGGGGGATGCCGGATGGACGAGGATTTTTCCCGCCAGACAAGGAAATTTTCCGCAGGAATCCTGACGGATTTCAAGGGGAATTGACGCAGTATGGCGGGAAAAAGACCGTTCAAACGGCGTTCAGCAGTTGTGAATACCGGTTCTTAGAACAGGCCGGAAATCTTCCCGTTCTCGTCCACGTCAATCTTCTCGGCGGAGGGCACCTTGGGCAGGCCCGGCATGGTCATGATATCGCCGGTGAGCGCCACGATGAAGCCCGCGCCGGCGGAGACCTTCAGGTTCCGCACCGTCACCGTGAACCCTCTGGGCGCGCCCAGCAGGGCCGGGTCATCGGAGAAGCTGTACTGCGTCTTGGCCATGCAGATGGGCAGATTGCCGAAGCCCAGCTCCGTCAGCTGCTTGGCCTGCTTCTTGGCGTTGGCCGTCAGCTCCACGCCGTCGGCGTGGTAGACCTTCTTGCAGATGGCCTCCAGCTTCTCCTCGATGGTGGCCTCCAGGTCATAGGTAAAGCCGAACTGATTGGGCTGCTCGCAGAGGCGGACCACCTCCTCGGCCAGGGCCTTGCCGCCCTCGCCGCCCTTGGCCCAGACCTCGCTGAGGGCCACGTTCACGCCCAGCTCGCCGCACTTCTTCTCCACCAGGTCCAGCTCCGCCTTGGTGTCGGTGGGGAAGGCGTTGATGGCCACCACGCAGGGCAGGCCATATACGTTCTTCACGTTGTCCACATGCTGGAGCAGGTTGGGCAGCCCCTTCTCCAGGGCCTCCAGGTTCTCATGGTTCAGGTCTGCCTTGGCCACGCCCCCATGGTACTTCAGCGCCCGGACGGTGGCCACGATCACCACCGCAGAGGGGTGCAGGTCCGCCATGCGGCACTTGATGTCCACGAACTTCTCCGCGCCCAGGTCCGCGGCGAAGCCCGCCTCGGTCACGGCGTAGTCCGCCAGCTTCAAGGCCATGCGGGTGGCGGTGACGGAGTTGCAGCCGTGGGCGATGTTGGCGAAGGGCCCGCCGTGGATGAAGGCGGGGGTGCCCTCCAGGGTCTGGACCAGGTTGGGCTTCAGGGCGTCCTTCAGCAGGGCCGCCATGGCGCCCTCGGCCTTCAGGTCGTGGGCAGTGACGGGCTTGCCGTCATAGGTGTAGGCCACGATCATCCGGGCCAGGCGGGCTTTCAGGTCCGTAATGTCGCTGGCCAGGCACAGCACCGCCATAATCTCGCTGGCCACGGTGATCTCAAAGCCGTCCTCCCGGGGCACGCCCTGCATCTTGCCGCCCAGACCGCCCACAATGTGGCGCAGCTGCCGGTCGTTCATGTCCACGGCCCGCTTCCAGGTGATCTGCTTGACGTCGATGCCCAGGGCGTTGCCCTGCTGAATGTGGTTGTCCAGCATGGCCGCACACAAATTGTTGGCCGCGCCGATGGCGTGGAAGTCCCCGGTGAAGTGGAGGTTGATGTCCTCCATCGGCACCACCTGGGCGTAGCCGCCGCCGGCCGCGCCGCCCTTCACGCCGAACACGGGCCCCAGAGACGGCTCACGCAGGGCGACGGCGGACTTCTTGCCGATCTTGCGCAGGCCGTCCGCCAGACCTACGGAGGTGGTGGTCTTGCCCTCGCCGGCGGGGGTGGGCGTGATGGCGGTCACCAGGATCAGCTTGCCGTCGCTCCCCTGTTTCTCCTTCAGCAGGTTATAGTCGATCTTGGCCTTGTAGCTGCCGTACTGCTCCAGGTACTTCCCGTCCACCCCGCAGTTCTTGGCAACCTCTGTGATGTTCAGCGGCGTCGCCTCCTGGGCGATCTCGATGTCCGTCTTGAAGCTCATAGCGTCTCCTTATCCTCATTCTGAAATTTTGTGTCTCCGGCCACGGGATCTTCCCGGCGCGCCCACGTGGTCAGACCTGTTGAGGTCTATTATAGGGAAATCTCCTCCGCTTGTCAAGCAATATCTGGGGCCGGTTTCCAGGGAGATCTTTTCCGCCGGAGATTGACGAAAGGTTGACTTTTCTTTATAATGAAAGCATCCTGGAAAAAATGATGCTGTCAGGAGGGTTTTTTATGGCAACTTCCCCCCATTCCTCTGCCTCCCGGCCTCTTTCCGAGCAAATCGCCGCCCAGCTGCGGGGGCTGATCTTTGACCACTGCCGCTTCGCCCCCGGGGACCGTCTTCCGGACGAGCGGAGCCTGGCCGCAGAGCTGGGCGTCAGCCGCACCTCCCTGCGGGAGGCCATCAAGCTGCTGGTAGCCAGCGGCGTGCTGGTCATCCGCCGGGGCGTGGGCACCTTCGTCTCCGAGACCCCCGGAAAGCCCGAGGACCCCTTCGGCTTCGCCTTTGCCGCGGACAAGAAAAAGCTCTTGCAGGACTGGTACTACGTCCGGCTGATCGTGGAGTCGGAAGCCATGGAGATGGTGGCGAAAAACGCCTCGGACGAGGAGCTCCAGGCCCTGGTGGACCTGTCTCGGGAGCAGAGCGGCCAGATCGACGCCCTGGGCACCGGCATACAGGCCCCCTACACCTTCATGGAACTGGACCAGGCCTTCCACCGGGCCCTGGCCGCCGCCACCCACAGCGTGGTCATGGACCGCATCCTGCCCTCCCTGCAGGAGTGGGTCTACTTTGGCGCCGCCGTGGGCGAGTACCCCCGCCTCTCCCGGAAGATGGAGCAAAACGCCAAGCTCAGCCACCTGTCCATCGCCCGCTTTTTGAAGATGCGGGACGGCAAAGGCGCGAACCTCGCCATGCGCTACCACATGCTCCAGGCCCTGGAGGACGTGAGCCGGTAAGGCCCGCCTCCGGCCTCCGCCCAAAAATATTTTACCGCCCTTTTTCCCAAGGACCCTTGACTTTTTCCGTGAGATCGCCTATGATAGAGATCACTAGTGGTCCTACCACAACCGGTCCTTCCGGGTGGCGGCCAAACTTGATGAAAGAGGTGCTGCAACATGGGCAACAAAAAAAAGATGACGGTTCTGGATTTCCAGAAGTACAAGGACGAGGGCCGCAAGTTCTCCTTTGTCACGGCCTACGACTACACCACCGCCTCCATTGTCAACGACAGTGACTGCGAGATCATCCTGGTGGGCGACTCCCTGGGCATGATCATGCTGGGCTATGACACCACGGTGCCCGTCACCGTGGACGACATGATCCACCACATCCGCCCCGTGGTCAAGGGCGCGCCGGACACCTTCATCATCGGCGATATGCCCTTCGGCTCCTACAACGTCAGCAAGGAGCAGGCCATTGAGACCGCCAACCGCATCACCAAGGAGACCCTGTGCGACTGCGTGAAGCTGGAGGGCGGCGTGAACATGGCTCCCACCATCCGCGCCATTGTGGACGCCGGCATCAACGTGATGGGCCACATCGGCATGACCCCGCAGACCGCCTCTACCTTCGGCGGCTTCAAGGTCCAGGGCGGCACCCCCGAGTCTGCCCGAAAGCTCATTGAGGACGCCAAGGCCCTGGAGGCCGCCGGCGCCTTCGCCATCGTGGTGGAGTGCGTGCCCAGCGTGGTGGCCAAGGCCATGCGCGAGGAGGTCCATGTTCCCATTCTCGGCATCGGCGCCGGCCCCGACGTGGACTGCCAGGTGCTGGTGACCCAGGATCTGCTGGGCATGTACGGCGACTTCAAGCCCAAGTTTGTCAAGCAGTTCGCCCAGATCCGCCAGGAGATGGTCAAGGGCTTGAACCTCTTCCATGAGGAGACCCTCAGCGGCGCTTTCCCCACCCCCGAGTTCTCCTTCAACAAGGCCGTGGAAATCCCCGCCGTCTATGGCCCCGGCAACAAGTAATCTCTCCCCCGGCTCCCCGGCGCGCCGCGCCGGGGAGTTTTTTTGTCCGCCGCCCTGGTACAGCGGCAAAATCCCCTTGACACTCTGCCCCAAAAAGTGTAATATTACACCAAAAGCGCGCAAAGGGGGGGGATTCGGATGACAAAAGAACACTTCACAGCGGAGCTGGACCGGCAGGTGAAATTGGTGCGGACAGAGTACGGCTTTACGCAGGACGTAATGGCCAAGGTCCTGGGCATCTCCAAGAAGACCCTGGTGGAGATTGAAAAGGGCCGGTCCTCTTTAGGCTGGACCGGGGCGGTGGCCCTGTGCGCCATTTTCTCCGGCAGTCAGGTGCTCTCCGGGCTTCTGGGCGGCGAGGCCGGGGACATGATCCAGGCCCTGGCCTTCCAGGACCTGCGGCCCGCTTATCCCAAGACCCTGGGCGGCAAGGTTTGGTGGCGGACGGTGGAGCGGCGGGGCGGCTATACCATCCAGCAGAACATTCTCTCCCAGCACTACCGGGCATTGGACAGCCAGGACGGCCGGGTGTGTTCCTCCTTCGACCTGGAGGAGATCCGGCGGCGGCTGGAGGAATTGGAGGGATGGACATGAAGGGAAAGCGGATTCTGCTGGGTGTTCTGGGAGCCTTGGCCGTGGGGGGCTTCTATGGGTTTTTCCTGTTCATCGCCTTTGTTATGATGGCTCTGTCCGGGTGGCCCGTCTACGTCCAGCACACTCTGTGGTTCCTGGGTGCCGTGACGTGGCTGGCGGCGGTATTCGGGGTCAGCGGGCTTCCGCGTCCCAAGGGGCGGCAGGTGCCGCGGGTCCTTCTGGCCCTTGTGCTGGCCGGCTCCGGCGCCGTTCTGCTCCACGGTCTCTGGCGGGACAATCTGGCCACGGTGGACGACCGGTCGCTCCTGCTGCGGCAGTACGAGCCCTTCGCCGGGGACACGAAAGCCGTCTCCCTGGACGGTCCCGCGTCCCTGCGGCTGGAGCACGCCTATGACGCGCCGCGCCTGGACGGAGCCACGGCCCTGTACCCGGTGTATGCCGCCTTTGTTCAGGCGGTGTATCCGGAGGGGGACTACCCCCTTTACGGGGCTGGCAAGTACGAGCGGGTAACCTGTTCCGGCACCGTGGAGGCGTATCAGCGGCTGATCCGGAGGGAGACCGACATCATCTTTGCCGCCGCTCCCTCCCAGGAGCAGCTGGACATGGCGGCTCAGGCCGGAATGGAGCTGCACCTGACTCCCATCGGCCGGGAGGCCTTCGTGTTCTTCGTCAACAGCCGGAACCCGGTGACCGGTCTGACGGTGGAGGAGATCCAGGGGATCTACAGCGGGGAACTCACCGACTGGAGCCAGGTGGGCGGAAGGCACCAGAAGATCCGGCCCTTCCAGCGGGCGGCCAACAGCGGCAGCCAGTCGGCTCTGCTGCGGCTGATGGAGGGGAAATCCCTGCTGGAGCCGGAAGAGGAGGACGTGATCAGCGCCATGGACGGCATCATCCGGCAGGTAGCCAGCTATCGGAACTACCGGAACGCCATCGGCTTCTCCTTCCGGTTCTACGCCACGGAGATGGTGTCCAGCGGCGAGATCCGGCTGCTGGCCCTGAACGGCGTGGAGCCCACACGGGAGACCATCCGGGACGGCAGCTACCCCATTTCCAGCAGCTTCTATGCCGTCACCGCCGCCCCCAAGGGGCAGCCGGCCCTGGAGGAGCGGAATCCGCAGGCGGCAGACTTCCTCCGGTGGATTCTCTCCGAGGAGGGGCAGGAGCTGGTGGAGCGCAGCGGCTACGTGGCGGAGCGGGGGGACTGAGGGATGGGGGCCCTTGTGGAGGCGGCGGTCTGCCGGGGCATCAGCGGGTTCTTCCTGCTGTTCGTCCTCGGTCCCGCGGCCCTGCTCTTCCTTGGATACCTCATCTATATCCTGGTGATGACGCTCCATGAGCTGCGGAAAAAATGAGAGGAGCCCTTTTATGAGTAAACGGAAGATTCTGCGGGGTGTCGGCCTCGTGATGCTGGTGATCGCGGCGGTCTTCGTGGCCGTGGCGGTACAGAACCCCCAGCTGGGGACGGCCATTCGGGTGGGGCGCTTCACCTTCGGCGCAGAGGCCTGGCGGGTGTGCTACGCCGTGTATGTGCTGGTGATGGCGGGCCTGTTCGCGGCGTCGTTTCTGGTGCGGGAATCCAAATAACGAGACACAGATTCCGGGAGGAAAACAGATGCGGATTTTATGCTTTGGCGACTCCAATACCTACGGCTTCGACCCCCGGTCCTGCCTGGGGGACCGCTATCCGGCGGAGATCCGCTGGCCGGAGCGGCTGGCGGCGCTTACCGGGTGGCAGGTCCGAAATGAGGGCCTGAACGGCCGGGAGATTCCCCACCGTCCCGGAGAGCTGGCCCGGGCCGCCGCCCTGATTGCCGGGGGCCCCTGGGACGCGGCGGTGATCTTGCTGGGGGACAACGATCTCCTCCAGGGCTGTTCCCCGGAGGAGGTGTCGGCCAGGATGGAGCGTTTTCTGGAGCACCTGGGAGACGCGCCGGTTCTCCTGATTGCGCCGCCGCCCATGACCGCCGGAACCTGGGTCACGGAGGCACGGCTGCTCCCGGACTCCCGGCAGCTGGCGGCGGGATACCGGGATCTGG
The DNA here is from genome assembly GCA_022796315.1 of Oscillibacter sp. Taxonomy (GTDB): domain Bacteria; phylum Bacillota; class Clostridia; order Oscillospirales; family Oscillospiraceae; genus Oscillibacter. The sequence goes on from JAAWIL010000016.1 coordinate 6,590, forward strand.
CGGAACGGCTGGGCATCCGGTTTGCCGCCGCCGCCGGATGGGGCATTGAGACGCTGTTTGACGGCGTCCACTTCTCCGAGGCGGGCCACCGGGTGTTCGCGGAGAAAATCCGGCGGGAACTGGAGGCATTCTGACGGACGGATCAGCAAAACCGGCCTGCCTTGCGGCAGACCGGTTTTGCTGTACCCTATGGCTCTTTTACAACCTTCACAGCCTCCACCCCGTACTGCCGGAACAGCGCCAGGGCCTCCCGCCCGATCCGCTCGCCGCTGACGGCGATGGGAACCGCCGGGGGACAGCCCACCGTGGGCGCGCCGCACACCCGGCCCAAGGCCTCCTCCGCCCGGACCGTCTCCTGGGGCGCGAAGAGGGCCTGCCGGATGGAGAGCACCCGCTCCCCCTTGGCCAGGGGCAGGGCGGGACGAACCCGGGCGGGCCCCGGAACGGCCAGGCCCGGCGCGTTGGCCGCGATTCGGAAGGCCTCCTTGTCCATGGCCCCCGAGGCCATAAGGACACAGAAGTCCCGGTCCGCGTACTCCGGCTCCACGCCGCCGGCCCGCAGAAGGTCCGCCAGGGCGGAGCCCTCCCAGCCGGAGCGGGACGCGTCAAAGGTGAGCTTTAAGGGCTCGTCCCCCGCGAAGACCCAGCCCTGGGCGGACAGGCTCTGTCTGACCCCGGCCAGTCCCCCGGCGGCGGCGCGGAGGCGGTCCGGGCCCTCTCCGGCCAAATAATCGTTGCAGAGATCCAAGGACGCCAAAGTCAGATAGGACGGGCTGGTGGACCCAAAGAGCGCCAGGGCCTCCCGCGCCCGGTCCCGGAGGCCCGCCGGGGCGGTTTTGGCGAGATGGAGATAGGCTCCGCCGGTGAGCACCGGCAGCGTCTTATGGGCGGAGTCGCAGCAGAGGTCCGCCCCCTGGTCCAGGGGGTGCAGGGAGGGCCGCAGAAACCGCAGGTATGCCCCGTGGGCGTTGTCCACCAACAGCGGGGTTCCCCGGCGGCGGCAGACCTCCGCCAGCCCGGGAATGTCCTGGAGGTTCCCCAGGTAGTCGGGGCTGGTGACGTACACGGCGGCCGGGGGCGTCTCCAGCTGCCCCAGGGCCTCCTCCAGGTCCTCCGCCGTGACGGGACAGGCGCAGAGGGATTGCGTCTCCTCCGGCCACAGCCACACCGGCTCGAAGTCCAGCAGGGCGGCGGCGTGGACGAAGGCCTTGTGGACATTCCGGGCGGCCAGGATCACCGGGGGGGTGCCCAACCGGCGGTTCTGGAGGGCCAGGAACAGCATGGCCTTGATACACTGGGTAGACCCCTCCGTGGAGTAGAAGGAGGCGGCGGAACCGAAGAGGGCGGCGGCGTGTTCCTCGCTTTCGGCAATCATCCCCGCCGCCTCATAGAGGGAGTCCGCCCCCCGGATCTCCGTGATGTCCCAGGACTCACAGCCCAGGGGGCCGTTCACGCCCTTGTGCCCCGGCATGTGGAACCGGGCCATGCCCTCGTTTTGATAGCCCCGCAGGAAGTCCCAGATGGGCGTGGTCATGGCTGTTCCGCCGCGCCTGCCCGGACGGCCTGCATCATAATGGCGCACTCGATCCGCTTGCGGAACAGCTCGCACCCCGCCTCATAGACGCCCCGGATGGACCCGGTGGCGTGGTAGGCGTTGGCGGCGCAGCCGCCGGAGCAGTAGAGCTTGGCCCAGCAGTTGGCGCAGTCGGGCCGGGCGTAGGCGTTGCAGGCCCGGAACTCCTCCCGCAGCTGGGGCTGGGTCACGCCGTTCCACACGTCCCCCAGCTTGTAGGCCTCCTCCCCCACGAACTGGTGGCAGGGATACAGGTCCCCCCAGGGGGTGACGGCCATGTACTCCGTGCCGGAGCCGCAGCCGGAGATCCGCTTGTAGACGCAGGGCCCCCCGGTGAGGTCCAGCATGTAGTGATAGAAGGTGATCGGCCTGCCCTCCCGTTCCCGGCGGAGCATGTCCCTGGCCAGGAGCTCGTACTGCTCCTTGACCACCTCCAGGTCCTCCGGCGTCAGGGCCGCTGGGTCCCCGGGGGCGCAGACCACCGGCTCCATGGAGAGCTCGGTAAAGCCCAGATCGTCGGCCATGTGGAAGAGATCCTTGGTGAAGTCCGGGTTGCGGTGGGTGAAGGTCCCCCGGATGTAATAGGTCCCCCGCTTCCGGGAGGCCACCAGCTTCTGGAACCTGGGCACCACCCGGTCATAGCTGCCCCTGCCGGCATAGTCCACCCGGGCCGCGTCGTGGATCTCCCGCCGCCCGTCCAGGGAGAGGACCACATTGTCCATCTCCCGATTGGCGAAGTCGATGACCTCGTCGTCCAGCAGCATTCCGTTGGTGGTCAGGGTAAAGCGGAAGTGCTTCCCCCGCTCCCGCTCCACACCGCGGGCATAGGCCACCAGCCGCTTCACTACCTCCCAGTTCATCAGCGGCTCCCCGCCGAAGAAGTCCACCTCCAGATTGCGGCGGCTGCCGGAGTGGTCCATGAGGAAGTCCAGGGCCTGTTTGCCCACCTCAAAGCTCATCACCGCCCGGTCCCCGTGGTACTTGCCCTGGCTGGCGAAGCAGTAGGCACAGTTGAGGTTGCAGGTGTGGGCCACGTGGAGGCACAGCGCCTTCACGACGTCGCCGGAGCGCTCCTTGAACGTCCCCGCGAGATCTGCGAAGGAATCGGGCGTAAAGAGCTTGCCCGCCTCCTTCAGGGCCTCCACATCGGCGGCACACTGCCGCAGTTCCGGTTCCGTCACGTCGGGCCGGCCGGCGTATTTTTCCAGCAGCGCGGAGACGATCTCCCCGGTGCTGTGGGTCTCAAAGAGGCTGATGACGTCATAGGCCACCTCGTCCACCACGTGGATGGAGCCGGAGCAGGTGTCCAGGACGATGTTGCAGCCGTTCAGTTGGTATGCGTGTACCATGTTGACCTCCTGTCAAAAATCTCTCGCTCCCCGGCCAAGAAAAACGCCGCCTGACGGCGGCGTTTTTGGGGGGATTGCTTACTGCTTCTCGCACTTCTGGTTGGCCACGCCGCAGCTGGTCTTGCAGGCGGACTGGCAGGAGGTCTGGCACTCGCCGCAGCCGCCGTGCTTGGCGCTCTCGCACAGGTTCCGGGTCTCCAGCGTCTTGATTCTCTCCATGATGTATCTCTCCCATCTTTGTATTCTCGGGCCGGCGTCCGGAGGGACGGCGGCTGTTTATCGGAGGAATTTTATCACAACTCTTTGGAAAAGTCAAGGATTTGGGGCTAGGGGGGAGTGTCCGATTGCGCAGTTTCTGGCGGTTCCTGCGGACCCTGTAGGGGCGGCAACCTGCCGCCCGTCCTTCCCCGACCTCCGGATTCTTGTTAAAACGGCGACCCGGCAGGGCCCGGACCCCTGGCGTAGGGCCCGGACCCCTGGCCGGGCCAATCCCCCCCTGCCGCCCGATTCCTTCAACGGGACACACCGTCCTCACGGTTTATGGATGAAAAAAAGCGCCCTCCGGATCAGGCGCGTCATTCCACCGGCTCCACCCCATCCAGATAGCGCCCCTCGGTCTCCTGCTGTGCCTGGATCAAGATGATCCGGGCGGCCTGATCCTCTCCCCGCTCCAGCTGTTCCACGGCCTTGCTGACCGCGTTGAACAGATGATAATACATCTCTTTGTACATTCTCTCTTCCTCCATATTCATATTTTAGGCCGTAATCCAACTATATCGTCGATTTTTTCATTTGTCAAGCAGGAATTCGATTTATAGCCTGTTTATGTATCTTCCAGATTCCATATGCTAATCTCATGGAGGTACATTATGAATCTTGACTATAAAGAAGTCGGCCGAAGGATTGCCAAACGCCGAAAAGCCTTAAACCTGAAGCAAGCTGTTGTAGAAGAGCGTGCAGGAATGGGCTGCAAGTACCTCTCCAGCATTGAAAGAGCGGTTTCTATTCCTTCCGCAGAGGTTCTTACACGCCTGGCCCTCGTCTTAAACACCACCCCGGACGAATTCCTCCTGGGCGCCGTCCGCCAGCAGGACGCCCGCTGGAAGGACGTGGCCCAGCTCCTGCAAACCATGGACGATGGCCAACTGGACTTGGCCGAAAGTTTTCTGACCTGGCTCTCGGAGCGGGACTGACCCGCCGCCCCAAAACGCAGACAAACCGCCGCCCCTTACGGGGCGGCGGTTCTTCTCTCCGGTCTTCCTCACACCGACCGGATCACATCCTTGTTCTTCACAAAATACTCCACGCCGGAGTACAGCGTTGTCAGCACAATCACCCACACGCACACCGGGTCCATCCACCGCAGCCAACCCAGAGGCAGGGCCGTCAGGGGCTCCGAGGCCGCCCAGGCAATCTCCGGACCCAGCAGCAGCATCAGCGTCAGGCACACCATGGTGGCGGCGGTCTTCACCTTCCCGGACCACCCGGCGGCGATGACCCGCCCCTCGTCGCTGGCGATCATTCTAAGGCCGCTGACGGCGAACTCCCGGCAGATGACAACCAGCAGCGCCCAGGCGGGCATCCGTCCCGCCTCCACAAACCACAGCATGGCCGCCGTCACCAGCATCTTGTCCGCCAAGGGGTCCGCAAACTTGCCGAAATCCGTCACCAGGTTGTACTTCCTGGCAATCTTGCCATCCAGCAGGTCCGTCAGGCTGGCGGCGATAAACACGGCCAGGGCAACATAGTCCGCCCCGGGGAAGCCCCAGTACAGCACTCCCATAAACACGGGGATCAGCACGATCCGCAGCAGCGTCAGCTTATTGGGAAGATTCATCCTGCTCGCTCCTCTCTTCCAATGGATACCGGCGGTCCTTCCAGAACCACCACTTCAGTTTCTCCGGCTCCGGGTGCTCAGCGTAGTACACCGCCGCCCGCCACACGTACAGCGCGCACCGGTCCTCCCGGCGGCCCTTCATGGCACATTCCCGCAGGTACAGCACCTCCGGGTCCTGTCCCCGCAGGTCGGCCGCCTCCCGAATTCCCAGGCCCTCCATGACGGCGGCGATCCGCTTCCCCACGCCGGGGATCTCCTCCAGGGGGCTCCTCATGGCTCCGTCTCTCCGGTGAGCTCTCCGTCCATGGTTCCGGTGAACCGGACCCGGACAAAGGTCCCCGGGGCAATCTCCCGGTCCGCGGTGAAATAGATGCGCCCGTCAATGTCCGGGGACTCGGCGTAGCTGCGGCCAAAATACATCTGGGCCTGTCCGTCAAAGCCCTCGCAGAGAACCTCCCGGCAGGTTCCCAGGCAGCCGTCGTTGTACGCGTCGATGATGTCCGACTGCACGTCCACGGCGATCTCCGCCCGCCGCTGGGCCTCCTCCGTGTCCACGTGGTCCATCCGCGCGGCCCGGGTGCCCTCCTCCGGGGAGAAGGGGAACACCCCCGCCCGCTCGATTTGAACCTCCCGCAGGAAGGCGCACAGCTCCTCGAACTCCGCCTCTCCCTCGCCGGGAAGGCCCGTAATGAGGCTGGTCCGCAGCACCAGGCCGGGAATCCGCTCCCGGAGCTTCGCGAACAGCGCCAGCAGGCTCGCCTTGGTATCCCGCCGGTTCATGGCCTTCAGAATCCCGTCGTTGCAGTGCTGGATAGGGATGTCCAGGTAGGGCAGGATCTTCGGCTCCGCCGCGATGGCGTCAATCAGCTCCTCCGTAATCTCATCGGGGTAGAGGTAGTGAAGGCGAATCCAGCGGAAGTCCAGCCTGCACAGCTCCCGCAGCAAGGCCGCCAGCTGGTGCTCCCCGTTCAGGTCGGTTCCGTACCGGGTGATGTCCTGGGCGACGACCAGCAGCTCCCGGACCCCGGCGGAGCTGAGCTCCGCCGCCTCATCCAGCAGCTCCCCCATGGGGCGGCTGCGGTACTTTCCCCGCAGGGAGGGGATGACGCAGTAGGCGCAGTGGTTGTCACAGCCCTCGGCAATCCGCAGGTAGGCGTACCAGGGCGGCGTGGAGAGAATTCGGGGCCCGTTCTGGGGGGCGGTGTGGATGTTGCCCAGACGGCAGGGCCGGAGATCCTGCTCCAGGACCTCGGTAACGGCCTGGGCGATGTCCCCGTAGCTGCCGGTGCCCAGGATGCCGTCCACCTCCGGCAGCTCTTTCAAAACGTCCTGCCGGTAGCGCTGGGCCATGCAGCCGGTGACCAGGATTTTTTTCAGCTTCCCGGCCTGTTTCAGCTTTGAGAGTTCCAGGATCTGGTCGATGGCCTCCTCGCAGGCGGAGGCCAGGAAGCCGCAGGTGTTGACCACGGCTACGTCGGCGCCCTCCGGGGTGGGGACGATCTCGAATCCTGCGGACTGGGCGGTGGACATCATCTGCTCGCAGTTGACTTGGTTCTTGGCGCAGCCAAGGGATGTGAATGAGATCTTATAGGACAAGGTAGTACCTCCTTTGGCGCCGTTCCGGCGCGGGGGGATTGTTGCCATGATGATGGCCTGGCATTGCACCCCCCATGTCGTCGGAAGAAACTCCGCCGCTGCATTTCCGGCTGACGCCGAAAATTCCGCTCAAACTCCGTTCCTTCCTCCTCTCCCCACCGCGCGGGCGCGGCGGGGGCCCCTGATTTGGTCTTGCCAAAAAGAAAACGGGCCGTGCACGGTCCAAAAGAAAAAAACGCTGGTGGCAAACTGGACCTCTGGTCCAGTTTGCCAATGTACGGGGGTCGTCCCCGCCCGGTCAGGGCAGAGACTTGGACGCCCCTGCCGGCGCGCGCCGGACCCCTCAGGTGAAGAACCCCTGGCCCGCGTTTGGGGTCCTGGGCGGAGGCTGTTGGGTGGTTGTCGGACGGTCTTCCCTGCTCTTTCCGCGCTTCCGCGCTGGCTGGGCTCTCCCGGAACCTCCAGCTTTCCCTGGGCCCCATCCTTACCTCCCCCTTTGGGGGAGGTGCCCCAGTGCGCTCACTGGGGCGGAGAGGGCTCTCCCTCCGGAACCTCCGCACCCCGCCAGGTGCGGTCATCCGTAATCCCCAAAAGGTAGTCCGTGGAGACATGGAAAAACTCCGCCAGCATAACCAGCTTTTCAAGGGTCGTCTCCCGCGTTCCAATTTCCATCGTGCAGATCGCTTTGTTGGAAACCCCTATGACTTCCCCCAACTGCTTCTGGCTGATCTTCGCTTCCTTCCGCAGCGCAGAAAGCCGCTGGGCAAATAAAATCTTTCGCTCCATAAAAACCTCTTGCCATTTACGATTAGTAGATTATCATAGTATCTACAAAAAGTAAATATCCCGAAAGAACCGGCCGCCGTGTCTTCCGTTATTCCTTCTTCTGCAGCTCCGCCAGCTGTTTCATCTGCTCCAGGGCGTACTTCTGAAATTCCGGCTTCAGGGATCTATATAGGATCAACGCCTCCTCCGGCGGGTCTTCCCTCCGGCTGGGATCATCCGTAATCCCCAGAAGGTAGTCTGTAGAGACATGGAACACCTCCGCCAGCACAACCAGCTTTTCAAGAGTCGTCTCCCGATTTCCCCGCTCCATCATGCTGATAGCGTTCGCACTCACTCCAATTTCTGCCGCCAGATCCTTCTGTTGCAGGTTTGCCTGCTTCCGGAGCTGGTGGAGCCGTTCACCAAAAAGAATCACATTGCTCATATACCCTCTTGACATTACACCGCTCGTGTATTATTATAATTATACTACACTCTACGTGATTTTGAAAGGAAGATTCTGATGATTGACATTTTAGAAACCATTTACCACGATACCCCCCTGGATCTGCAGGTATTTTGCAGTCTGGAAAACCCCAGAACCCCGGAGGAGCGCAAGGTCTCTGTCCAGCTCCGCGCCGTCGATGAGAAGGTGGCGGAGGCGCTGCAGTCCGGCATTGAGGATCTGGCGGCCAGTCAGGCCGAGTACGCTTTTTACTCCGGCGTCCAGTTCGGCGCACGGCTGATGGCGCAGCTTCTGACGGACCGCTCATAGGCCGTCCCCTTCCGGCGTCTCCCCCAGCCGGCCCCACGCCGTCCGGATCTCGCTCCAGGAGAACCCGCGGCGCAGCAGGGCGTTGGTCAGCCGCTGCCGCTCCTTCTGCTCCGGCTCCCGGCCCCGGAGTTTTCCGGCCAGAAAGGCGTCAACCTGTTCCGCCGCCTCCGGCAGTTCCTCCAGGGCCTCCTCCCAGAGATCTCTGGGAACGCCCTTCTCCCGCAGCTTCTCCCGGACCCAGGCGGGACCGTAGCCCATCTGGCCGTAGTGCCGTGCCAGCGCCGCCGCGTAGTCCGCGTCGTTCAGCGCGCCGATGGCCTCCATCCACTCCGCGGCATACCGGGCCTCCGCCTGGGAGGCCCCCTTCTCCTGGAGCTTCCGCTCCAGCGCCGCCCGGCTCATGGCCCGCCGGCCGATGAGGTCCGCCGCTTTTCCCTTCATATCGGAGATCCCCGCGGCCTCTTTCATCCGCTCCAGGGTCTCCTCCTCCAACTGGTCCCCTGGCCGGAGACCGAAATCCAGCAGCTCCTGCTCCGTGATTTTCAGGCACGCGCCGTCCTCTAGAAAGACCAGCACCCGCCCCCGCTTGTGCTTGGAGGGCTCAATGCGCTCAATCCGCATCGTCAAAGTCTTCGGCGCTGACGTCCACCGCCCGGCCGGCGGCCTTGGCGGCAATGCGGGCCTGGTTGCTCAGGAGCTTGTCGAAGTTGGCCCGGATGTCCTTTTCCAGCTGTTCGGCAACCTCCGGGTTCTCTGCCAGGTACTTCTTCGCGGCATCCCGGCCCTGGCCGATGCGGGTCTCCCCCATGGAGAACCAGGACCCGGCCTTCTGCACCAGATCCAGCTTGACCCCCAGATCGACCAGCTCGCCCAGGCGGGCGATGCCCTCGCCGTACATGATGTCAAACTCCGCCTCCCGGAAGGGGGGCGCTACTTTATTCTTTACCACCTTGGCCCGGGTGCGGCTGCCCACCACCTCGCCGCCGTTTTTCAGCGCCTCAACCCGGCGCACGTCGATGCGGACAGAGGAGTAGAACTTCAGGGCGCGTCCGCCGGTGGTGACCTCCGGGTTGCCGTACATCACGCCCACCTTTTCCCGGAGCTGGTTGATGAAAATCACAATCGTGTTGGTCTTGCCGATGGCGCCGGTGAGCTTCCGCAGGGCCTGGCTCATAAGCCGGGCCTGGAGACCCACGTAGCTGTCGCCCATCTCGCCCTCGATCTCCGCCCGGGGCACCAGGGCCGCCACGGAGTCCACCACGATGACGTCAATGGCTCCTGAACGGACCAGCGCCTCGGTAATCTCCAGGGCCTGCTCGCCGGTATCCGGCTGGGAGATCAGCATCTCCTCCACCTTGACCCCCAGGGCCCTGGCATAGGTGGGGTCCAGGGCGTGCTCCGCGTCCACAAAGGCCACCTCGCCGCCCGCCTTCTGGGCCTCGGCCACCACATGAAGGGCCAGGGTCGTCTTACCGGAGGACTCCGGCCCGTAGATCTCGATGATCCGCCCCTTGGGCAGTCCCCCGATGCCCAGGGCCACGTCCAGGGCCAGGGAGCCCGTTGGGATGTAGTCCACGTTCATCTTGGTCTGGTCTCCAAACCGCATGATGGAGCCCTTGCCGTAGGCCTTCTCAATCTGGGCCATGGCTGTTTCAATCGCCCGCTTCTTGTCGTCCGCCGGCGCCGCGCTGGGCAGCGGTCCTTTCTCCTTTGCCATAGGTATCTCCTCCGTATACGATGTAAATTCAATGCGCGCTCATTGTCCGGCCTCCCGCCGTCCCGAATGCCGCGCGTCTGTTTTCCCGCGATGCCGTTCCGCAGCGGCCAAGCCGCAGATACCGGCGGAGAGGGACATCAGCACCGCCGCCAGACGTCCCGGCAGCGTTCTCCTCATACCTCTCCGTACAGCGTTCCAAACACCACCCGGGGAATGCCATGCAGGTCCTTGACCACCTGGATCTCGCCAAAGCCCTGGACCCGCATGATCCGCAGCACAGCGTCCGCCTGGCCAATTCCCACCTCGAAGTACAGCCGCCCGCCGGGGCGCAGCACCTCCCGCCACAGCTCCGAGATCAGGCGGTAGAACACCAGGCCGTCCGCGCCGCCGTCCAGGGCCAGACGGGGCTCATAGTCCCGGACCGACTCCTCCAGGTCCGCCAGGTCCGCCGTGGGAATGTAGGGCGGGTTGGACACGATGCAGTCAAACTCCCCCAGGCTCCGGTCCGGGCGCTCCCTGGCGTCGGTGCGGATGGGCACCACCCGGCCGGAGAGGCTGTTGCGGCGGATATTCTGCCGGCAAATTTTCAGCGCCTCTTCGGACAGCTCCCCCAGCACCACCCGGCTCCGGGACACCTGGGCGGCCACCGCCAGACCCACACAGCCGCTGCCGGCGCAGAGATCCAGCACCCGGCAGCTCTCCAGCGTCCGCAGGTACCCAATCGCCTGCTCCGCCAGCACCTCCGTGTCCGGCCGGGGAATCAGCACCGCCGGGGAGATGTCCAGGGGCAGTCCGTAGAACTCCCACTCCCCAATGAGGTAGGCCACCGGCTCCCCCCGCAGGTGCCGCTCCACCAGATCCCGCACCCGCCGCTCCAGCTCCGGAGAGGCGTAGAGACTGCCGTCTCGCTGAAGCTCCTCCCGGCTCTTGCCGGTGCCGAAGCACACCAGCTCCCGGGCCTCCAGGGTGGCGGCCTCCACGCCGGAGGACCGCAGCTGCTGGCGGATATCTAAATACAAATTGTTATATGTGATCGCCATAATACGTTCTGTTCCTCCGAAAGGGGATAAATTCCCTGTTCCAGGGGGCGTTGGGGCCAGGGGGACTCACCAGGCGTCCTTCCCCTTCTCCTCCGGCAGGACCAGCTCCATCGCCCGGATGGCGCACTCGATCATGCCGTCCTCCGGCTCGTTGGTGGTGAAATTCTGGAGCCACATGCCGGGGGCCGTCAGGAGCTTCGCGAGGCCGTTGTCCTGGACATGCCGCCCCACCCAGCGGTTGAACTCATAGGTCACGCCCACCACCAGCGGCAGCAGCAGCAGGTGTACCGCCGTCCGCAGCCAGACGTTGGTGATGGGCCAGATGCCGAACACCACGCTGGAGAACAGGATGGACACAAAGATCACCACAAAGAGGAAGCTGGTGCCGCACCGGGGATGGTGCCGGGGCTGGATACGGACATTCTCCACCGTCAGCGGCAGTCCCGCCTCATAGCAGAAAATCGTCTTGTGCTCCGCCCCGTGGTACTGAAACACCCGGTAGATGTCCTTCTGCTTGGAACAAAAAATCAGGTAAACCAGAAAGATGACAATCTTCAAAAGGCCCTCCACCAGATTGCGCCCCCACATGGGGAAATCGGGAACGAGGTACAGCAGCCCGCCGGTGAGAAAGGTGGGCAGCACCATGAAGAGGAACACGCTGAGCCCCACCCCCAGCACCACCGCCAGAGTCACCACGGCGCTCTCCAGCTTCTTGCTGCTCAGGTGCTTCTCCAGCCACAGCTCAAATTTGGAGGGCTGGGCCGCCTCCTCCTCGGGGTAGAAATCCGCGGAGTACATCAGGGCCTTCACGCCGCTGACCATGGCCCCCAGGAAGTTCACCGTCCCCCGCACCAGCGGCAGGCCCAGAATGGGATAGCGGTCCTTGATGAACTTCAGCTCCTCCGTTTTCTCTACCAGGTTTCCCTCCTGATCCCGGACCACAATGGCCTGCTTCTCCGGGCCGCGCATCAAAATGCCCTCGATCAGCGCCTGCCCGCCGATGCTGGTGCGGAAGGCGCAGGATTTCTTCTCTTCTGCCATGGAATTTCCTTTCTATTGTGCTGTCGGTCTCATCATACCAAACTCTTCGCGGAAAGTCAAACAAACGTTCTGTAGATATAGCGTCAACCCGGTCCGCCACTCCCGTTTCACGGCATCCGGCTCCCCGCTTTTACGAGGGCTGAATGGGCAGCCGGATGGTCACCACGGCGCCGCTGTCTCCGTCGGCGGCGTTGCCAATGAGAAACGCGCCGCCATGGAGGCCCACAATCTCGTCGCACACTGCCAGGCCGATGCCGCTGCCTCTGGCCTTGGAGGTGCCCTTGTAGAATTTCTGCTTGACAAAGGGCAGCTCCGCCTCCGGGATGCCGGGGCCGTAGTCCCGGACCCGGACCACCTGGGCGTCCCCCTCCTGGGCGATGGAGGCGGTGATCCGCCCGCCCGCGCCGCCGTGCTTGGCGGCGTTGTCCAGCACGTTGCAAAAGACCTGCTTCAGCCGCTCCGGGTCCCCGGAGATGGGGGGCAGCTCCTCCCCCAGCGCCTTATACTGCAGCTCGATGCCCTCCTGCCGGAAGAGCTCCCGGTAGGTGAAAATGGCGTCCTCAAACTCCGCCTGGAGATCCATCTGCTCCAGGCGAAGGGTGAAGCGGCCGTCCTGCATCTTGGAGAACTCCAGCAGCTCCTCCACCATGGTGGAGAGGCGCCGGGACTCGTTCAGAATGATCCGGATTCCCCGGCGCAGCTGTCCGGGGTCCCCGGTGGGGTCCTCCAGAATTGTCTCGCCCCAGCCGTTGATGGCGGTCAGAGGCGTCCGCAGCTCGTGGGACACGGAGGAGATGAACTCCGTCTGCATCTTCTCGTTCTGGCCGATTTTCAGGGACATGCTGTTGATGCTGTCCACCAGCTGTCCCAGCTCGTCGGCGTAATGCTTTTCAATCCGGAAGCCGTAGCTCCCGGCGGAGATCCGCTTGGCGGCCTCCGTCACCACCGCCACCGGCTCCACCACGCTGTTGATAAAGATCAGGTTGGCGATGATGACCATTCCCATGCACAGCAGCGCGATCAAAATCACGACCAGCACCGCCAGCATGATCTGCCGGTCCACCACCCGCAGGGCCGTGACGAACCGCAGCACCCCCACCACCCGGCCGTTGGAGGTCAGGGGGTGGGAGACCGCCATGATCTTCTCCCCGGTCTCCGGGTCCCGGCCCTGGAAGGGCGCCATGCGGTTCTCCTCCTGGGCCTGGCTGATGTCCGCGGTGCCGGGGATGGTGCCCGCCGTCAGTCCGGAGGTGGACACCTGAATCCGGCCGCTGCTGCTGATGAACTGCATCTCAATACAGTTCTTATCCTCAAAGGACTCGGCGGAGCGGACGGCCATCTGGTAGTAGCTGTTGTAGCCGCCGCTCATGAAGTACTCGTTGAAGGAGTTGGCCACCGCCTGGGCCCGGGTCTCCAGGCCCTTCTGCATGGTGCCGTAATAGTAGTTGTAAATACCGGTGGAGAACAGCACCACCAGCAGTCCCAGCAGCAGGAGGACCGGCATTACGGTGTTGAACAGCCACCGCTGCCGCAGGCCCCGCAGCCGCAGGGCGTGCCAACGCTTTTCCAGATCCACGGAGCCGCCTCCTCTCTCACTCCGCCGCCTGACGGCGGCAAATCAAAAATCGTTTCTCGTATTTGATGGCGGCGTACCGCTGGACCCGCCGGAGGCACACCGCATCCCCCAGGCCGCCGATGGCGCCCGCCACGGGCACACTCTGGAGCGCCTTGCCGTATAGCATGACCTCCGACAACTTCCGGGCGGTCTCGCTGATCTGAGTCTCCAAGTCCGCCGGTGTTTGCCAGACGCCGGTCTGGGCATAGCCGTCCAGCTCCCGGCTCCGGGTCTCCAGCTCCCCGCCATAGGACAACGCGGCCTCAATGATCCGCAGGGCGTAGATCCGCTCCGTCTCCTCCCGGCAGGAGAAGCCGAAGCTGGCCGCTGTCTCATAGACGCTTTTCAGCAGCACAGCGGCAAAGAGAGGCACGTCCGGCAAGGCGATGCCCAGCAGGCCCATGCCCATCCCCACCGTACCGGAAAACGCCGCGCTGCCCCAGCCGGCCCGGCCCGCCGTTCTGGAGAAGGCCCGGAGGCGTTTCCGGTCCTCCCGCAGTCCGGCAGCGTACGCCTGGACCTGATAGGTCTGGAGACGGCGGTCCTCCCCGCTTACCTGGCAGATAAAACCGCTGCCCTTGTCAAACACCAGTCCCTGGGCCTTGGCAAAGGCCTTCCGGAGGGTCTCGATCAGCTTCTCCGGGACGATCTCCGCCGCTTTTCGGTCCACGGGGGACTCCCGCCGCTCCGCGTACTGCCGGAGGAAGCGCTGCTCCCGGCTCCACACCGCCCGGAACTCCCGCTCCCAGGCAGACCCTCCGCTCAGAACCCCCACTTGTACCCGTAGCCCCAAACCGTTGTAATATACACCGGATTCTGCACGTTGCTTTCCCACGGCGCTCCGCGCCGC